>NZ_JBMDIX010000028.1:0-83090 GCF_057808915.1 Rhodococcus sp. FG69
AATGCGAGTGGTGCCCCGACTGTGTGTTACTCCCCGTATCTTCGAGGACCGATCAAGCTTTCGGCTCTGACTTCACGATACAGACGACGCCGACTGCGTCCCTTTTCAGATACCCAGATCCGCTTCGAACGACGCCTCTTCGAGCCGCTGCTTGATCGTGGTGAGGAAGCGGCCTGCGTCCGCACCGTCGACGAGACGGTGGTCGTAGGTCAGCGGCAGGTAGACCATCGATCGAACACCGATCGACTCGTTGCCTGCGGAATCCTTGACCACGACCGGGCGCTTGACGATCGCACCCGTTCCAAGCATTGCCGCCTGCGGCGGAACCAGGATCGGGGTGTCGAACAGAGCGCCCTGGCTGCCGATGTTGGTGATGGTGAAGGTGCCACCGGACAGTTCGTCGGGCTTGAGGCCTCCGGTGCGCGCCCGCGACGCGATGTCGGCGATCGCGCGAGCCAGTCCGCCGAGGGACAGATCGCCCGCGTTGTGAATGACGGGGGAGAGCAGGCCTTGCTCCGTGTCCACGGCGATACCGAGGTGGACGTCGGAGTGGTAGGTGATCTCCTTCTTGTCCTCGTCGATGCTCGCGTTGACGTTCGGGTGCGCCTTGAGTGCCTCGACCACTGCCTTGGCGAAGAACGGCAGGTACGTCAGGTTGACGCCTTCGTTCTTCGCGAACGTCGACTTGGCCTTGGTGCGCAGTGCCGCGATCGTGGTGACGTCGACCTCGAAGGTCTGCGTGAGCTGTGCGGACGTCTGCAGCGACTCACGGGTCTTCTTCGCGGTGATCTGACGAATGCGGTTGATCTTCTGGGTCGTACCACGCAGGTGCGCGAGTTCCGGCCGTACACCGGCAGACGCAGAAGCGGCGGGAGCAGCGGCTGCGGGAGCGGCTGCAGCGGCAGGAGCTTCGGCCGGTGCCTTCTTGGCCTCCGCGGCAGCGAGCACGTCCTGCTTGCGAACGCGTCCACCGACGCCGGTTCCCTTGACCGTCGACAGGTCGACGTCGTTGTCTGCGGCGAGCTTGCGGACGAGGGGGGTGACGTACGGGGTTGCATCGCCCGACGGAGCCTGGGCAGCTTCCTGCTTGGGAGCTGCCTTCGGTGCTTCGGCTTTGGGTGCTTCCTGCTTCGGAGTTTCCTTGGGCTTTTCGGCCTTCGGCGCTTCCTCGGGTTCGGGTGCGGGAGCCGGCTTTTCGGGCTCCGGTGCCTTTTCGGGCTCGGGTGCCTTCGCGGCGGGAGCGCCGGACCCGATCACGGCCAACTGGCCGCCGATCTCGACGGTGTCGTCTTCCTCGGCAGTGATCTCGAGGAGCGTGCCTGCCACTGGCGACGGAATTTCGGTGTCGACCTTGTCGGTGGAGACCTCGAGCAGAGGCTCGTCGACTGCGACCTCGTCGCCGACTGCCTTGAGCCAGCGGGTGACAGTTCCCTCGGTCACCGACTCGCCCAGTTCGGGCATCGTGACCGGTGTTCCGGAACCGCTGGAATCCGACTTCGCAGCCGGCGCATCCTGTGTCGGTGTCTCGTCTTCGGCCTGCGGCTCAGGCTCGGCAGCCGGGATCGGCTCTTCCTCGGTGGTCGGTTCTTCCTCGGCGGCAACCTCTTCCTCGGCTGCGGGTGCAGATGCTTCGCCTGCTTCACCGATCTGGCCGAGTTCCCCACCGATTTCGACGGTGTCGTCTTCCTGAGCCACGATCTTCGTCAGAACGCCAGCAGCGGGGGAAGGGATTTCGGTATCGACCTTGTCCGTCGATACTTCGAGCAACGGTTCGTCGACCTCGACGGTGTCGCCCTCCTGCTTGAGCCACCTCGTGACAGTTCCCTCGGTGACACTCTCACCAAGAGCTGGCATCTGGACGGAGAAGGCCATGTCTGTTGACTCCTCGACAGTTGTATGCGGGTAAATTCAGTTCTTACGACTTGTGGTCGTAGACCATTGTGCTGGCGTTGCTGGATTCGCGGACGATACTTGCGTTAATTGCGATCATCAGCGGTGTGGACGTCCGGGGTAGGGCGTCCGAATCGCGTTCGGAAATACGAGCGCTCGACGGTGGTCGGCTGAATCCAGCTGGCACGTCGGCGCCCTTCCTTCATGGTCGGCAATCGTTCTCGACAACGAGAGAGTTGAACCCTCTACCGTCATCCTTCCATCCCGCGGCCCGGCGTGTTCCCCGAGGGCGCTGACGCCGCTGGCAAACTGGTGAGTAACACGGGGTGCGCGAACAGCGACGTCAGTGAGACGCATCGATGACAGGAGTGAGCGCAGTGGGGTTGTTCGATCGCTTCGCACGACGCGGCGGCAAAGGTAGACGCGCCAAAGAGGGTTCGACGGCGCAGTACCTCGCCGATTGGACAGTGGCGCGGATCGGGGTCGAGGCATATGTCGAACCGAAGACCACAGTGACGCCTGTCACAGTGGTCCTCGTTGCGAACGACGGCGAGTGGACTCGCCGCGCCGTCGACGAGCGGGATCTGAGAAAACTCGGTCCTGACCTGAAGATTCCCGTCTACGACGTCCGAAAGACGCGGTATCCGCAACGGATGCGCGACTACGACGCTCGGCAGAAGATCCTCAAGCGCCGAGCCGCCGAATAGCGGCTCCGCCGCAGTGGCACGGTTGAGTGCACTCCTGTGCACTCAACCGTGCCACTGACGCGGAGCGTTCGGTGCCACTGACGCGGAGCGTTCGGTGCCACTGACGCGGAGCGTTCGGTGTCACTGGCGCGGAGCGTCTAGCCGTTCTCCACGATGTCTTCGAGCACCGCGAACATCGTCCGCACCGGCACACCCGTGCCGCCCTTGCCGATGTAGCCGAACGGGCCTGCGGTGTTGTAGGCCGGTCCCGCAACGTCGATGTGTGCCCATTCGACGCCCTCGGCGACGAACTCCTTCAGGAACAATGCGGCCGCCAACATTCCGCCCGCGCGGCCGTTGGTGACATTCGCAAGATCGGCGACCTTCGAATCGAGCTCGGCGCGGATCTCGCTCGGCAGCGGCATCGCCCAGCCGCCTTCGCCGACGGCCTGGGAGAGCCCGGCAACACGATCGCGGAATTCATCGGTGCCCATGATGCCGGGGGTTCGATTCCCCAGCGCCACCACCTGCGCGCCGGTCAGGGTTGCCGTGTCGATCAGGTAGTCCGGGTCGTCCTCGCATGCGCGGACGATCGCGTCGGCGAGTACGAGGCGGCCCTCGGCGTCGGTGTTGATGACCTCGACGGTGATTCCGCCGTACTGGGTCAGCACGTCACCGGGGCGCTGCGCAGTTCCGGACGGCATGTTCTCGGCCATCGGAACGGTGGCGACGACGTCGAGTTCCAGCCCGACCTTGGCCGCCAGGATCACCGTCGCGATGACGGCCGCTGCGCCCGCCATGTCGGAGGTCATGTTCTCCATTCCCGCTGCGGGCTTGATGGAGATGCCGCCGGTGTCGAAGGTGATTCCCTTACCGACCAGCGCAACCTTCTTGGACTTCCGCTTACCACCGGAATGGGTCAAGCGCACCAGTCGAGGGAGCCTGGACGAGCCTTTCCCGACGCCGTGGATTCCGCCGTATCCGCCCTTCTCCAGCGCCTTGTCGTCGAGAATCTGCACGCTGAGACCGGCGTCGGTGCCCAGCTGCTTCGCGCGAGCGGCGAACTCCTCGGGATACAGGTGGCTCGGTGGCGTGTTGACGAAGTCGCGCGCAATGGCAACGGATTCCGCAACGGCGATCGATCGAGCGAGTTCCGCTTTCGGTTCGCGGGCCCGGGGGCTGGGGACCAAGAGCTCGACGCGGCCGAGTGGTCCGGCGTCGGGACCCGGTGCTGACAGAGCGGACTTGAACTCGGTGAACGTGTACGCGCCGAGGAAGAAGCCTTCAGCGGCCGCACCGAGATCGAGGGAACCGAGCGTCGTCGCGGCGGTCGCTGTTCCGGCGAGGGACCGGGCTGCGGTGCCCGCGGAACGACGGATTCGCTCGGTGTCGATCGCGGCCGATTTACCCAAGCCGACGGCGAGGATGCTTGCGACGCCGAGGGATGCCGGAGCCGGGATTCGGGTGAGTTCGTCGGCCTTTCCAGTCGCTCCGACGGCCTCGAACGAGTCGAGCAGGGCGGAGGCGTCGGCGTCGTTGATGTCGTCGGTGACGACGAGTTCGAGTCCGTCCTCGCTGGTGCTGAGCGCAACGACGAGAACGTCGACGTCCTTGCCGATGCGGCCGGCCAGCACCAATTCGGGTCCGAGGGTGCGCGATGAAGTCGAGGGCACGAGGGTTGCTCCTAGAGGATTGGAATCGAAACGTGTGGGTCGGGTTCGATCGTAGTGACCGGTGCTCGACGCCCGTGGTCCGCTAGCGTTGGCGTCCATGAGCGAAGCCGAACTTCTCCGCGGTCCTGTACACGCCGTCCACGTCGAACTAGGGGCCACGTTTGCTCCGTTCGGAGGCTGGGAGATGCCCGTGTCGTACGCCGGGGTGGTCGCAGAACACAAGGCCGTACGACAGTCCGTCGGTGTCTTCGACGTCAGCCATCTCGGTAAGGCTCTGGTCAGCGGACCGGGTGCAGCAGATTTCGTCAACTCCACCCTCACTAACGATCTCGGCCGGGTCGGGCCCGGCAAGGCGCAGTACACGTTGTGCTGCACCGAATCCGGAGGAGTCGTCGACGATCTGATCGCGTACTTCGTCAGCCCGGACGAAGTGTTCCTCGTGCCCAATGCGGCGAACACCGCGGCGGTGGTTGCCGCGTTGGCGGCCGAGGCGCCGGAGGGCATCACAGTGGTGGACCAGCATCGAGATTTCGGTGTGCTGGCGGTGCAGGGGCCGGGTTCGCGGGCGATCGTGGAGCAACTCGGACTGCCTGTCGACATGGAGTACATGGCGTTCGAGGACGCGCGTTGGGGCGACATCCCTGTCCGCGTGTGTCGCACCGGCTACACCGGAGAGCATGGGTACGAGTTGATCCCCGCCTGGTCCGACGCCGAGGCCCTCTTCCGTGCGCTCGTCGACGCAGTGCGCGCAGCCGACGGGCAGGTCGCCGGCCTCGGTGCACGTGACACATTGCGCACCGAAATGGGATACCCCCTGCATGGTCACGAACTGTCACTCGACATTTCCCCGCTCCAGGCTCGATGTGGCTGGGCGGTGGGGTGGAAGAAGGATCGGTTCTGGGGCAAGGACGCTCTTTCTGCAGAGAAAGAAGCGGGGCCCACTCGGGTTCTTCGGGGCGTCAAGGCCGTGGACCGCGGAGTTCTCCGTCAGGGACAAACTGTCGAGCGCGACGGAGTCGAAATCGGTATCACCACATCGGGCACGTTCTCGCCTTCGCTGGGAATCGGAATAGCCCTCGCACTCGTCGATTCGGGTGCGGGTGTTTCACCGGGAGACACCGTCGAGGTGAACGTGCGCGGGCGGGCATTGAAGTGCGAGATAGTCGCGCCACCGTTCGTGTCGGTGAACACCAAGTGAGCGAGCCTGACCGGGTTGGATAAGATTTGCCCCATGACTGGCCTTCCCGAATTCACCCGCGTGCAGCATCCGTCTCCGGCTCCATCGGAGGCCAGGGACGCCGTACTGGCTGCGCCCGGGTTCGGGAAGTACTTCACCGACCACATGGTGATCATCGACTACACCTCGGACAAGGGGTGGTACGACCCGACGATCGCACCGTACGGTCCGATCCAGCTCGATCCTGCGGCAATGGTTCTGCACTACGGCCAAGCCATCTTCGAGGGTCTCAAGGTCTATCGGCAGCCGGGTGGTGAGTTCGCGTCGTTCCGGGTTCGTTCCAACGCCGAGCGGTTCCAGACGTCGGCACGGCGTCTTGCGATGCCGGAGCTCCCGCAGGAACTCTTCGTTGCTTCGATCGAGCAGTTGCTCGCAGTCGATCACCAATGGGTTCCCGAGGCGGGCGGCGAGGATGCGTTGTACCTGCGGCCGTTCATGTTCTCCACCGAGGCAGGCCTCGGAGTCCGCCCGGCCGACGACTACCGCTACATGCTCATCGCATCGCCTGCTGGCGCGTACTTCCCGCGAGGTGTCAAGCCTGTCAGTGTCTGGCTCTCGACCGAGTACGTGCGTGCTGCCCCCGGCGGTACCGGCGCGGCGAAGTTCGCCGGTAATTACGCCGCGTCCCTTCTCGCACAGGCACAAGCCAGCGACGAGGGGTGCGATCAGGTTGTCTGGCTCGACGCCATCGAACGTCGGTACGTCGAGGAGATGGGTGGAATGAACCTGTTCTTCGTCTTCGGCTCAGGATCGGATGCTCGTCTCGTCACCCCGTCGTTGTCCGGGTCGTTGCTCCCCGGAATCACCCGAGATTCGCTGCTGGCACTGGCTACGGATGCCGGCATCCCCGTCGAGGAGCGTCGAATCTCGACGGAGGAGTGGCAGAAGGGCGCAGAGTCGGGCGAGATCACCGAGGTGTTCGCCTGCGGGACCGCTGCGGTGATCACCCCCGTCGGACGCGTGAAATCCGCAGAGGGCGAGTTCGCCATTGCCGACGGAGAACCCGGCGAGATCACCCTGGCCCTCCGGGACACCCTCACCGGCATTCAGCGCGGCACGTTCGCCGACACTCACGGTTGGATGACCAAGCTCGGCTGACCGATCTACCCGCCGAGCAGAAGTCCGACGACGGTGATGGTCGTGGTCACTTCTAGCGTTGCGCCGAGCACGTCACCGCTGATCCCGCCGAAGCGTCGGACGCAATGCCGGACACCGAGCGCTGCAACGCTCAAAGCCACGACTGTCACTACCGGGCCCTGCCACCATCGTTCCTGTACCGCGACGAGCGACACGGCCAGAGTCACCACTGCCCAGGCCGCGACGACGACCCGTGATTGGGAATCGGCAACCAGCGCCCCGAAGCCTGACGTCGTGGCCGGGGCAA
Organism: Rhodococcus sp. FG69; assembly: GCF_057808915.1. Taxonomy (NCBI): domain Bacteria; kingdom Bacillati; phylum Actinomycetota; class Actinomycetes; order Mycobacteriales; family Nocardiaceae; genus Rhodococcus; species Rhodococcus sp. FG69. The sequence continues at coordinate 6,871 of NZ_JBMDIX010000028.1, forward strand.
TGCCGCGACGGCACGCGAAGACGACGGCGACACGTCCGACCATGATGGCGAGAAGCACTGACACCCATGCGTTCTCATGGGCCAGTTGGCCGAGGCCGGCCGCTTGGATTGCAAGCACAAGCGCGACCGTCGCGACGCCGAAGGGGCCTGCGCTGCCGGACTGCATCACCTCACGAGCGCGTTCCGGAGGACCGTAGCAACCGAGCCCGTCAGCGGTGTCGGCGAGCCCATCGACATGCATCCCGCGGGTCAGGAGAGCGAGCGAAGCGACTGTCACCAGACCGGCGACGAGGCTCGGCAACGACGCGAAGTCGAACAACCACAGCAGGATTGCCGATATCGCACCCAGCAACGCACCGACTGCCGGAGTCCAGGATATTGCTTTTCGACCCTCGTTCCTGCCTATCGATTGCGGACCGCGCACGGGCAGCACGGTGAGCCACGACAGGGCCAGCCGTGGACCGACCAGCGCCGCGCGCACGGTCAGTCCGCCGACGTCGCTGTGGTCTCGGTGCTGACCCCGGCGTCGGTGAAGGTCGACATCCCGGTCAGCGTAGCGATCGCAGCGTGTACGAGGTTCAGCGCAACCACTGCGCCCGATCCTTCGCCCAGACGCATGTCCAGCTCGACAAGCGGCTCGATCCGCAAGTGACGCAAGGCGATCGAGTGAGCGGGCTCGGTCGATCGGTGGCCGGCCACCCACCACTCGCGCGCTCCCCGCGCTGATTCCTCGGCAACGAGCGCTGCAGCAGTGACGACGAGGCCGTCCAGGACGACCGGTGTGCGACGGTGTGCCGACTGCGCGAGAAAGCCTGCCATCGCGGCGATGTCGGCACCTCCGGCGACTCGGAGGAGCGCGATGGGATCCTTGACGACCGGACGCGCGCGTCGCATCGCGTCGCGAATCGCCGCGGTCTTGCGAATCCACCCGGCATCGTCGACACCGGTGCCGCGACCTACCGCCGCGACAGGCTCGGTATCGGTGAGTGCGGCAATCAGGGCCGTCGCGGGTGTGGTGTTGCCGATGCCCATGTCGCCTGCGATCAACAGATCGGCGCCGCTGTCCACTTCCTCGTCGGCAATGGCCCGACCGGCGTCGATTGCGGCAAGTACCTCGGCCTGGGTGAGCGCGTCTTCACGGTCGATCGAGCCGCTCGACTGTCTGATCTTGTGGCTGCTCACCGATGGATCGGTGTCCACCCGAACGGATATGTCGACGACGCGAACCGACGCCCCCGACGCCTGGGCCAATGCGTTGACGGCGGCGCCGCCCGCAATGAAGTTGGCAACCATCTGCGCGGTGACCTCTGCTGGGTACGCCGACACACCATGCGCCGAGACGCCATGGTCGCCCGCGAACACGACAACTCGTGGTCGGGACAGCGGCGCGGGTGGGCACCGGTCCTGGCACGCGGCGACCCACTCACCGAGCGCTTCGAGGCGGCCGAGGCTTCCGGCAGGCTTCGTCAGCAACAGTTGACGGGCGGCCGCCTGCGTGCGCGCGTCGGCGGACGGCGGAGGCACCGGACGAAGGGGCGTCGAAGTCTCGGACGGTTCCGAAGTGGCTGTCACTGAGGACCTTTCATCATGATGGACCATCGGTGTCGGGCACTGTGCCTGGTGCGTGCATCGTCGCCGTCTTCAATGTCAGCGGCAGACCGGCAACCACGAGGACGACCGAGTCGCACACTGTCGCCAATTTCCGGTTGAGGCTGCCCATCTCGTCTTGGAACAACCGGCCCGACCGGGTAGCCGGAACCACACCCCACCCGACCTCTGGGCTGACCAGTACCACCGGGGTCGTGCAGTGCTGAACCGCCTGCACCAGTGCATCGGCGGCGGGTGTGATCGTGCCGCGGGGGAGGTCCCAAGCCTGCTGATCATCGAGTGCGCCGGTGAGCCATGTCCCGACGTCGTCGACGAGAGTGGCGCCGTCGACCGAAGTCGACAGAACCTGTGCCAGGTTCGTGGAACTCTCGACAGTCGTCCACTGCGACGGCCTGCGTCGTCGGTGGGCGTCGATGCGTGCGACCCAATCGGCATCGGTCGGGTCGTGTCTGCCAGTTGCGAGGTATCGGACCGGATGCCGGCCATCGACGAGCGACTCGGCGAACGCCGACTTACCCGACCGTGTGCCGCCGAGAACGAGTGTGCGCAGCGGCAGTGTCACGGTGCGAACGATGTCAGACCGCAGCACCGCGGTCGACGCGGGGCTTCGGGGCGCGCATCTTGCGCAACTGCGAAGCACGCACGAACGCGTACCAACCGAGCTTGAAGCCACCGTCGGCTGTGTCCGGGAACCGCTCGCGGACCCGATTGTTGATCTGCCGGCCGATGAAGACGCCCTCGATGACCATGAACAGCATCATGACGAACATCGCGAGAGTGACGAATGCCTGAACTGCCGGACTGAGGAAAAGAGCGAAGATCAACAGCAGTGCCAGCGGCATGAACAAGCCGACGAGGTTGCGTCGAGCATCGACGAGATCACGTGCGAACGCGCGGACCGGCCCCTTGTCGCGGGGGAGTAGATACTTGTCTTCGCCTGCGAGCATGCGCGCGCGGCGGTCGGCCGACGCAGCACGACGTTCGGCGGAGGCCTGCTTTCGGTCCGTCTTGGACCCCTTGTTGGCCTTTCGTCGCTCGCGCGCTTCCTTACCCGTCATCGGCGGCGGTGCAACCGGACCACGCCGTCGGGCCTCGGATTCGCGGCGCTTGGGTGTGGGCCGACCCTTGCCGACGGCCTCGGTGGACGAGGCCTGGTTCGTGGTGGACGACTCGACCGACTTCGAATCGTCTCCGTCCGAATCGTCTGAGTTTCCGCGGCGTAGCAACTTCACCCGACCAGGTTATGGGATGGCAGCCCGAACTCGAACACCGGCCACGTCGGAGCAGGTCCGCCGATCGTGTGGACATGCCGACCGGGGGCGTGCGCCCTACACTTTCGACGATGCGAGTGATGGTTGCGCCCGATTCGTTCGGCGATACTCTGACGGCCACCGAGGCTGCCGACGCGATCGGTCGAGGTTGGCGACAAGCTCGCCCGTCGGACGAGCTCGTCATCGCGCCCCAATCCGACGGTGGCCCAGGATTCGTGGATGTCCTAGCCACACGTCTGGGCACGATGCAGGTTCTGGACGTCGACGGACCACTGGGTGACGCAGTCCGAGCTCGCTGGCTTCTCGACGGCTCCACCGCGTACATCGAAGCTTCAGCAGCGTGCGGTTTGAGTCTGCTGGGCGGGCCACCGACGACGCAGACCGCGCTGAAGTCGTCGAGCTACGGCGTCGGCCAATTGATCGCAGCAGCGCTGGCGGCGGATGGAGTCGACAGAATCTACGTCGGACTCGGTGGAAGTAGCTGTACCGACGGCGGCCGCGGCATGATCCGAGCGCTGGGCGGTCTGACCATGGCTGCGCAGAGTGTCCAGCACATCGACCTGGTGGCTGCGACGGACGTCGAGAACCCCCTCCTGGGCGAGGGTGGTGCGGCGCACGTGTTCGGTCCGCAGAAGGGCGCCGATTCGGACCTGGTCGAGATGCTGGAGGATCTCAACCGGGACTGGGCAACCGTCCTGGAGCTTCAGTGCGGCACGAACGTCGCAGAGTTGCCCGGTGCCGGTGCAGCGGGTGGGATCGGCGCTGCCCTCTTCGCCCTGGGCGGACGTAGCGAGTCCGGCGCATCTGTGGTGGCGGAGGTCACCGACCAGCGTGCTGTGCTGTCGTCGGTGGATCTAGTCGTCACCGGTGAGGGGAAATTCGACAGTCAGTCGCTGCGAGGCAAACTGGTCACCCGTCTTGCTGCGGCTGGAGCCGGTTCGGGTGTCGAGACGATAGTCATTGCTGGTCAGGTGAAACTGGACCACGCGCAGCTGGAGTCCACCGGAATCGTGCGGGCGTATTCGGTCACCGAATTCGCCGGGTCGGTGGAGAAGTCGATGTCCGACGCCGAACATCAAGTGGAACTACTTGCGAAGCATGCAGCCGAGGAATACACCGCAATCCGACGTCGATGGCCGGCAGGTGGACAGTCCGGCAGGTAGGACAGTGAGGAATATCCACATGCGGAGTACGGTTGAGACGTTCACGGGTTGGTACGACTGACAGGGAGAGCCCATGACCGTCTCGAACGAGACCATCACGCACAAGGTCACGATGACAGAAGCTGCGTCGTCGAAGGCCAAGGCGCTGCTGGATCAAGAAGGCCGCGATGACCTCGCGCTGCGCATCGCTGTTCAGCCTGGTGGCTGTGCAGGCTTGCGTTACCAGCTCTTCTTCGACGACCGTAGCCTCGACGGCGACCTCGCAGTGGACTTCAACGGAGTCACGCTCGCAGTCGACCGCATGAGCGCTCCGTACGTCGAAGGTGCATCCATAGATTTCGTGGACACCATCGAGAAGCAGGGATTCACGATCGACAACCCGAACGCCACAGGCTCGTGTGCCTGCGGTGATTCGTTCAACTGAGGTCGTAGCGACAGCACCCTCTGACCGGTATCCGCGCTTGCGGATACCGGTCAGAGTTGTGTGTACCTCGATTTGCTTGGCGGCGCCGCGGGCGGGGTACTGCGCAGTAGGATGATTGCTTTGCTAGACATTGCGCGCACCGACTGCTGTACAGCCGACAAAAAACCGAAAGGCTCAAGTACGTGACTCTCGCGGTATCGGGTTCGATCGCCACCGATCACCTCATGCGATTTCCGGGCAAGTTCGCCGACCAGCTGGTCTCCGATCAGCTGTCGAACATCTCGTTGAGCTTTCTCGTCGACGATCTGGTGATTCGCAAGGGCGGAGTCGGCGGAAACATCGCATACGCCCTCGGCGTGCTCGGTGGATCGCCGCTGCTGGTCGGAGCCGTCGGACCCGACTTTTCCGAGTACCGATCGTGGTTGGAGGCCAACGGCGTCGATTGCAGCGGTGTCCGCGTGTCGAGCACAGCGCATACTGCACGATTCGTGTGCACAACCGACGAGGACATGGCGCAGATCGCATCGTTCTACCCGGGCGCGATGAGCGAGGCCCGGGAGATATCGATCGGGGAACTGACGTCGAGCGATCCTCTGGAACTGGTTCTGGTCGGTGCGAACGATCCCGACGCCATGCTCGCCCACACCGAACAGTGTCGTGCCGCTGGAATCCCGTTCGCGGCCGACCCGTCACAGCAGTTGGCTCGTCTGAGCGGTGAGCAGGCGACGGAACTCATCGAAGGTGCGGCCTACCTTTTCACGAACGAGTACGAATGGGGTCTGCTCCGGCAGAAGACGGGCTTGTCCGAGGCCGAGATCGCGGCGAAGGTCGGCGTTCGCGTCACTACCCTCGGGAAGTCGGGCGTCGATATCGTTACCCCCGACGGCGCACGCACGCATACCGCCGTCGTACCGGAAACCAGCAAAGTCGATCCGACGGGTGTGGGCGACGGCTTCCGCGCAGGTTTCCTCGTCGCACACCTCGCCGGAGCGTCGGTCGAGCGCGCAGCGCAACTCGGCTCGCTCGTGGCGGTGCTGATACTCGAGACGACTGGAACCCAGGAATGGACGTTCAACCGCGACGATGCGTTGAAGCGTCTCGGAGCAGCGTACGGTTCGACGGCAGCCGAAGAGATCGGCGTGCTGCTACCTGCGTGATCTGACTGCGGAATGAAGGAACGGCCGCGGCACGTTCCTTCATTCGCAGCAGGCGCCCTAGAGATCGACCGGGTAGGCCGGCTCGGCTATCTGCGGCACGATGCGCTTCTCGACGAAGATGCCGTGCCACACCATGAAGATGAGCACCGTCCATAACCGTCGGCTGTGGTCCGACTTGCCGTCGCGGTGCTCGTTGAGCATCGCAGTGATCGCGGCCTTGTTCAGGATGTGATCGGTCTCCGACTCGGCAATCTGCAGGTGCGCCCAGTCGAACAGTTCCGTGCCGCGTAGCCAGTGTCGCAGGGGTACCGGGAAGCCGAGCTTCGCGCGGTGCAGCACGTGGCCCGGAACAATTCCCTCCAGCGATTTTCGCAATGCGTACTTCGTGGTGTCCTTGGTGATTTTCTGTTCCAGTGGCAACTTCTCCGCAACGGCGAACACCTCGGAGTCGAGGAACGGAACACGCAGCTCCAGCGAGTTGGCCATCGTGATCTTGTCCGCCTTGACGAGAATGTCGCCGCGTAGCCAGGTGAACAGATCGAGGTGTTGCATCCGAGCGACGGGATCCCAGCCCTCGGACTGCGCGTAGATGGGTGCCGTCACGTCCGTGTGTGTCCATTCGGGCCTGAAGTCACGCAGGACTGCTCTCAGTTGGGCGTCCCCGAAGCTGCGGGCGTTGCCGTAGTAACGCTCTTCGAGGGTCATCGAGCCTCGGTGGAGCAAGCTCTTGCCTCGGGTCCCGTCGGGGATCTTCTCACTGAGAGCACCCGCGGCCCGTCGCAGACTCTTCGGGAGGTACTCGAACGGCTTGAGCGACAACGGTTCCCGGTAAATCGTATATCCACCGAACAGCTCGTCGGCGCCTTCGCCGGACAATACGACCTTGACGTGCTTGCGGGCCTCCTTGGCAACGAAATACAGCGGAACCAGAGCAGGGTCGGCGACGGGATCGTCCAGGTACCAGACGATCTCGGGGATCGATGCGGCGAACTCTTCGGGGCCGACGACCTTGACGACATGTCGTGCGCCGATGGCTGCGGCGGATTCGGCGGCGACGTCGACCTCCGAGTAGCCCGCTCGCTCGAATCCGGTCGTGAACGTGATCAGGTTCGGGTTGTGCCGCATCGCCAGTGCCGCGATGGCAGTCGAGTCGATCCCGCCGGACAGAAACGACCCGACCGTCACGTCGGCGCGCATGTGCTTGGCGACCGAGTCCTCGAGAGCTTCGGCGATCTCCTGGTAGCGGGAAGCCTCCGAGCGAGGTGCGAACGGCTCGACAGCGAACTTCGGTGTGAAGTAGCGCGTGATCTTCGGCGCCGTGCCGGGGGAGAGCGTCGCGTAGCACCCCGACTCGACTCTCCTGATGTCGCGATGGAGCGTCTCGGGTTCGGGAACGTACTGCAGCACCGTGTAGTGCTCGATGGCCCGTGGATCGAGATCAGTTCCGATGCCGACGAGGCCTGTCAGTTCGAGCAGGCTCTTCTTCTCGCTGCCGAATGCGGTGCCTCCCGCTCCGGTGGCGATGAACAGTGGCTTGATCCCGAACGGGTCGCGGGCAAGGAACAGCTCACGTGTATCGGTGTCCCAGATCGCGAAGGCGAACATTCCACGGAGTCGACGCACAGCTTCGGTACCCCAGTAGTGGAACGCTGCGACGATCGGCTCACCATCGCCTTCCGTGAGGAATTCGGCCCCGTGCTCGCGGCTCAACTCCTCGCGAAGTTCGAGATAGTTGTAGATTTCGCCGTTGAACGTCAGTGCATATCGGGTCGGGTTCTCCGGCGGACCCCAGCGCAGTGGCTGATGAGAGTGCTCGATATCGATGATGGACAGGCGATTGAACCCGTAGATCACGTCGTCGTCGTGCCAGGTGCCCGGTTCGTCCGGCCCGCGGTGTCGCATGCAGTGCATGGCGGAAGAGACGAGGTCGACTCCCGCAGCGTCGGTACCGGTCGACGTCAGAACACCCAGTAGTCCACACACAGCGTCTACTACCTCGTTTCGCGATTGGGAGATGGTGCCGCCGTGTTGCATGGCGCACGCGTTGGTCACGCCCGTGGCGGCACGGAAAGTATCGAGTATGCCGCAGACACGGTCGACGAAACGCAGGCGACCCGACAGTGGTGTTGTGGCGGCTTTGGTCTACGCTGCGTAGTACTAGGGCATCCGCATGTGGAGGCCCTCATTCTTCAGTGGTGAGCGATCAGGAAGGCGTGAACGTGGCGCAGAGTCGGATCCTTCGGCGAGCTGGGCTTGCAGCATTTCTCGGCTTAGCCGCGTTGCTGCTCTCCGGCTGTTCCATCGACAATGATGTCCTTCGCTTCGGCTTCCCGTCGGGCATTACTCCCCAGGGTAGGTCGATTCGCGAATTGTGGACGTGGTCCGTGGTGGCCGCCCTGATCATGGGCATCATCGTGTGGGCACTGATCTTCTGGGTGGTCATCTTCCACCGGAAGAAGAAGGACTCGCCGGAGTTTCCACGGCAGACGGCGTACAACGTTCCTTTGGAACTGTTCTACACGGCCGTTCCCTTTGTCATCATTGCTGTGCTCTTCTACTTCACGGTCGTCGTTCAGAACTACGTCGACGAGAAGGAGCCGAACCCTGACGTCACCGTCGATGTGACGGCATACCAGTGGAACTGGAAGTTCGGGTACCAGACGGTCGATCTGAAGGACGGCGAGGGAAAGTACGAGGGCACCGACCTCGAGGCTCAGGCCGCTGCGGAAGCTGCAGCCACTCCGCCCGAGGGTGAGGCGGAGGGCAGCGAGGACGGCGAGTTCGTCCCCGGAGCGATCCACGGTGTCAGCCCGCAGGACCTGTCCTACCTGCACTACAACAAGATCGAGACAATCGGAACCAGCGACGAGATTCCGGTGCTGGTGCTTCCGACCGGCAAGCGCATCGAATTCGTGCTCGCATCGTCGGACGTCATTCACGGGTTCTGGGTTCCGGAATTCTTGTTCAAGCGCGATGTTCTGCCCAACCCGAAGGAAAACCACTCGGACAACGTCTTCCAGATCTCCGAGATCGAACGGGAAGGCGCATTCGTCGGTCGCTGCACCGAAATGTGTGGCACGTACCACGCGATGATGAACTTCGAAGTTCGTGCGGTGTCTCCGGAGGACTTCCAGGAGTACATCGAGCTTCGTAAGCCCGAGTCCGATGGCGGCGACGGTCTGACCAACGCTCAGGCGTTGGAAGCGATCGGCCAGTCTCCTGTTGCCACCAGCACCCACCCGTTCACTACGGATCGCACGCAGAAGTCCGAATCCGTCGCCGACGGCAACTGACCCAGGAAGAATGCTGAAATGAAAATCGAAGCCAAGATCTTCGAGGTCCTGACTGTCTTCTTTCTTCTTGTCGGGATCGTCTACGCCCTGTTCACCGGATTCTCGCGCACCGGTGTGGAATGGGCAGGCGTCACAGCGATCGCTCTGTCGGTCGGCCTGACCCTCATCATCGGTACGTACTTCCGGTTCGTGGCACGTCGCCTCGATACGCGTCCGGAAGACTTCGACGATGCAGAGATCAGCGACGGGGCAGGCGATCTGGGCTTCTTCAGCCCGGGAAGCTTCTGGCCCATCGTGCTTGCCGGTGCAGCATCGGTGGCAGCCATCGGGTTCGCGTTCTTCCTGTGGTGGCTCATTGCGTTGGGTGTTGTACTGATCCTTGCGGCCGCCGCCGGCCTGGTATTCGAGTACCACCTCGGACCCGAGAAGCACTGACGCAGTAGCTCACCAGCTGCTCAACGAGAGAGCGCCGATCCCCTCAGGGGGATCGGCGCTCTCGTCGTTTGTCGGTAGGCGTCCGCCCAGAGATCAGGAAGCGTCGGCTCGATCGGCCTTACGCGCCGTCACAGCCGCGACGTCGTCCAACGACAGCTTCAACGTCCTACACAGCGCAGCGACGGTGAAGAACGCCGGAGTGGGGATCCTGCCGGTCTCGATCTTTCGCAAGGTCTCGACGGAAATTCCTGCCTCGGTTGCCACCTCGCTCATTGTCCGAGGTCCGCGTGTCGATCTGAGTAGTTCGCCTAGCCGCAGGCCTCGGGACAACTCTTCAGGGCCGAGGGGGATTCGCACCATGAGGCCAATAGTAATACCGGAACAGACATGAGTACTCGGGCCGAGCGCGTGAGAACGACATCCGAAGGTTCTGAGCGACCTCATCGAGGCGTCCTGTTGATCCTGGGCGCCGCGTGACGGTTCGACGACTGTCGTCGGTGGGGGAGTGGGGCCGGGCCGACCGTCGTCGTCCAAACGACGGCATGTGCTCAGGTGCATTCTCGATAGACGGCAGTCCGACGTACGCGAAGGGTGGACACACGAAAAAGGGCGGCACCTGTGGAGGTGCCGCCCTTACTCGTATGTGAATCGTTCTCAGTGCTCGCTGTCGCTGTCCTGACGAGCGGGAGAGCTGTCGGAGCCGGTGCCATTCGCATGGCCGTTGGAACCGTTGCCGTTCGCGCGGCCATTGCCCGAGCCGTTCGAACCGTTGCCGTAGATCGAGGCTTGGTAGTTCTTCAGCATGGCCAGCTGTTCCATCTCACCATGGTGCTCTGCTTCTTCCAGTGCCTTGCTTTCCGCTACCGGGTCCGGGCGGAACAGCGATCCTGAACCAGGCTTGCCGGCCGAACCGAGCTTGCTCATCTTCTTCGGGACGACAGCGCCCTGGTAGTCGAGCGGTATCGGGTGTCCGTGGTCATCGACGGGTCCGAGTGGCTGGTGGACCTCCACGTACTGACCGTGCGGTAGACGCTTGATGATGCCGGTCTCGATTCCGTGATCGAGGACTGCGCGGTCGCTGCGCTGCAAGCCGATGCAGAAGCGGTAGGCCACGAAGTACGCGATCGGTGGCAGCAAGAGCATTCCGATTCGGCCGATCCACGTCATCGCGTTCAGTGAGATATCGAGCTTGTACGCGATGATGTCGTTGACGCACGACAGCGTCAGCACGATGTAGAACGCCAGAACCATTGCTCCGATTGCGGTACGAACCGGAACGTCGCGCGGGCGCTGCAGCAGGTTGTGGTGAGCGGTATCGCCGGTAAGCCGCTTCTCGATCCACGGATACGCGATCATCACGGTGAAGACCAACCCCATGATCAGGGCGACGGCGAACACAGAGGGGATCGTGTATCGGGTACCTATGTAGATGTCCCAGGCCGGCCAGAGTCGGGCAAGACCGTCGGTCCACATCATGTAGAAGTCCGGCTGCGAGCCCGCGGACACCTGTGCCGGGTTGTACGGACCCAAGTTCCAGACCGGGTTGATCTGCAACAGACCACCCATCAGAGCCAGGATGCCGAACGTCACGGCGAAGAATGCGCCGGACTTGACCGCGAACACCGGGAGGATTCGGACACCGACGACGTTCTGCTCGGTGCGGCCCGGTCCGGGGAACTGTGTGTGCTTCTGGTACCAGACGAGCGCGAGGTGAGCCGCGATCAGCGCAAGGATGATTGCGGGCAGAAGCAGAACGTGCGCTACATACAGGCGCGGAATGATGATCGTGCCGGGGAAGTCACCGTCGAAGATCAACCAGTGCATCCACGTTCCGATGATCGGGATACTCATCGTGATGCCCGAGAATGCAGCGCGAAGACCGGTGCCGGAAAGGAGGTCGTCGGGGAGTGTGTAACCGAAGAAGCCCTCGAACATCGCCAGGATCAGTAGCAAGCAGCCGATGACCCAGTTGGCCTCACGCGGACGACGGAACGCACCGGTGAAGAAGATGCGCAGCATGTGCACGATGATCGAGCACGCGAACATCAACGCTGCCCAGTGGTGAATCTGACGCATGAACAGGCCGCCGCGCACCTCGAACGAGATATTCAAGGTCGTCTCGTACGCACGTGACATCGCGACGCCGCGGAGTGGTTCGTAGATGCCGTTGTACTCGACCTCGCTGAGCGAGGGGTCGAAGAACAGCGTCAGGAACACACCCGAGATGAGCAGGATGACGAAGCTGTAGAGCGCGATCTCTCCGAGGAGGAAGGACCAGTGCGTCGGAAAGACCTTGTTGATCTGGCGACGTAGTCCCGGTGCCAGGTGGTAACGGCTGTCGACGTCGTTAGCCTGCTTGGCAGCCAGGGTCTGGAGTGAGGGACTCATGATCAGCTCTCCCTACCGGTGGGGCGCTCCCAGAAGGCAGGTCCCAGGGCTTCGATGAAGTCACCGTCGGCGACAAGGAATCCATCCTCGTCGACGGTGATCGGAAGTTGTGGCAGCGCGCGTGCTGCCGGTCCGAAGATGGGCTTGCCGTACTCCAGCGCATCGAACTGCGACTGGTGGCACGGGCAGAGGATGCGGTTGGTCTGCTGCTCGTACAGTGACGTCGGGCAACCAAGGTGCGTGCAGATCTTGGAATACGCGAAGTAGTCGCCGTAGTTGAAGCTCTCTTGACCCTTCCGCTTGGTCACCTTGGCGGTGTCCTCGGTGCGCAAGCGTATGAGCATGACGGAGTTGCGAATTCCTCGCAGCGATGCGAGAAGTGCGTGATCGTCGTCGCGATCAGCTTCGCGGAACGGGAACACCGTCTCCATGGCTCCAGCATCCATATCCTCGGGACGAACCAGAACGACGTCGTGGGGACGTCCTGTGTCGCGCCGAAGGTAGATCGTTTCTCCAGGGTAGCGCGGTGTCCAACCTGAAACCCAGAGCGGCGACTTGTCGCCTTCGGCCCATGGGTTCTTGATGAGACCACCGAGAGGCAGAATCGCCATGATTCCCAGTGCGCCGCCGCCGAAGTAGAGCGACCGCTTGATCACCTTGCGGCGAGCAATGGTCGAGGTATCGAAGGAGTCACCGAGTTCCGCGACGAGCGTCTTGCGGTCGACCTCGGAAGATTGGCCGTCGTGACGGTCCTGGATCGACACTTCCTCGGGAATGAACTTCTTGGTGTACTGGACTGCGCCGACACCGACACCGAGAATCGCCAGGCCCATGGTCAGGCCGATCAGCGGGGTGTAGAGCGAGTACGCGTCGTAGTTCTCTTCGCCCATCCCGGCGTACTGCCAAGGCCAGAAGAGGTAGATCGCGATGAAGGCAATTGCGGAGACACCGGACAGGGCGAACCAGAACGCCACGCTGCGCTCGGCACGCCTTTCGGCGCGAGTGCCCTCCACTGCCCAACGGTTGCGGCGGTAGGCAACATCGACGTGGTCGAGGTTGGTTCCTAGCTCGACGAGCTGCTCGCGCGTCATGCCCGCAAGTTCTTCGTCCGTGTATTTCTTGTTCACATCCACCTTGTCGACGTTGTCGCCGTCGCCGTGGCCGCTGTCGGCACGCCCGGAATCAGCGTCGCTCATGACCTTGCTCCGATCCACAGTGTTGCGCCGACAACGGCACTGATTCCGATGACCCAGATGGCAATAGCTTCGGTTGCGGGACCGAAGCCTCCGAGACCCCAGCCTCCCGGCGCCTTGGTGTCCTGAGCCGACTTGACGTAGGAGATGATGTCGATTTTCTCTTCCTGCGTCAGCTGGCGATCCGAGAACTTCGGCATGTTCTGCGGTCCGGTGATCATTGCCGTGTAGATGTCCTGCTCGGTGGCAGGTCCCAGCGCGGGGGCGAACTTGCCCGAGGACAGTGCGCCGCCTTCACCGGTGAAGTTGTGGCAGGACGCGCAGTTGAGACGGAACAGCTCACTACCGCGGGCGATATCGCCGTCGGACAGCGAGGACTGGGCGACTTCGCCGTTGCTGTCACGGAGTACGGTGGGCCCGCCGCCGTTGGCCTGGATGTAGGCACCGAGAGCATCGATCTGCTTGTCATCGAACTTCGGCGGCTTCCGCATGATCTGAGCCTCGTTGCGAACTGCAGGCATACGACCCGTCGACACCTGGAAGTAGACGGCGGCCTCGCCGACGCCGATCAGGCTTGGTCCGCGGTCCTGCACGCCCTGCAGATTCACGCCGTGGCAGGTGACACACGAGGTGTCGTACAACTGCTTGCCTTCACGGATCAGCGCAGCCGAATCCTGGTCGGCGGTTGCAACCTGCGGTGTCGGGGTGAGGGCCGAGGCGAGGAAACCCGCGCTGAGAAGACCCATCATCAGTACTAGTGCGCCGGTTACTCGGCGACGCGTCTTGCGCTTCCGCCGACTCGTGGCGGCAGACACGGATCCGCTGGTGCTGTCACCGGGTGCTGCTGGGGGAGATGAACTCATCTTCTATCCCTTGTCGTGTCGGGACGGACTGAACGTCGGGGGCTGATACCGAACGTCCGCTGCTGGTGTAGAGCTGAAATCACTTGATCTTCTTACGTGCACTAGCGAATGAAGTAGATGGTGGCGAACAGTGCGATCCACACGATGTCGACGAAGTGCCAGTAGTACGACACGACGATGGCGGCCGTGGCCTGTGCGGGGGTGAACTTGCTGACCAGGGTTCGCGTGATCAGGAAGACGAAAGCGATCAAACCGCCGATGACGTGGAGTCCGTGGAAGCCGGTCGTGATGTAGAAGACCGATCCGTACACACTCGACGACAGCGTCGTGCCCTCGTGGACCATGTGGTAGTACTCGTAGCCCTGGCCGGCGACGAAGAAGGCGCCCATGACCAGAGTGATGATGTACCAGCGGCGCAGTCCGAAAACATCACCTCGCTCGGCGGCGAAGACCCCGAGCTGGCAGGTGAAGGAGGACGCGATAAGCACGGCGGTGACCGGAACGGCGAGCGCAAGGTTGAGCTCGGTCGGTTCCGGTGGCCAGTTGCCGTTGGCCTGGGCCCTCGCGACGAAATACATCGCAAAGAGTCCGGCGAAGAACATGAGTTCGCTAGACAGCCACACGATCGTGCCGACGCTGACCATATTCGGGCGGTTCAGCGAGTGCACGCGTTGGGTGATTGCCGATCCTTGAGTCCCTACAGCGCTCGTCACAGAAAGAAGTATGACTGCTCGTAGTACCGAAGGCATACCCGGGTCTGTTGTTGGCGCGTCGCCCGAAGCGCCGTCCATGAGCGGCACGAGATATGTCCAGGTCAGGACCCCTGATCGAGCCTGGTGCATCGTGCCGTGGAAGGCTTGCCTCATGTCAACGAACGGTGGCCCGTCCTGGTTCCGGCGACTTTTTGCGCGATCGAAGACGGTCCCACTGAGCCCCATGCGGTCGGACTTGGTCGCAGTCGCATGGTCGTTCGACGACGCCGAATCTGCGTCGTCGGCGCTGGATCGGGCCACGAGCGTGGGCGGATGGAACGCGGATGCAGAAACCGTGTTTCGACACCACCTCGTATTGCCCGCCGACACCGTCGAAGATGCTGCGAACATCGCGTCCCAGGACGGATACGAGCGTTCAGATGGACCTTTCCCGGAACCGAACGTGCCCGATGCCGGCTATCGCATGGACGTCGTCGACGGAGTCGAGGTGACACTGCAGCGGGTGCAGGTCATCGATGCCCTGCACATTTCTCAGGAGCGGTCCCGGATGGCCGGACTGGCTCAGCGTCGTGGCGGCATCGTGGTGGGGTGGGATGCTCTGCAACCTGACGCCGCCTCGCCACCTGGTACGGCCCGAAGGGACATCGCTGATTAGGCTTTGCGGGCGCGTGTCGCGGCCGACCTCCTCGTGTGGGTCGGCTTGTCCGATGTCGAGGAAGGTGCGGGGAGAAGATGATCGAATCGAAGATCGGTGAGCCGAGCAGGACCTGGAAGAAGGTACTCGGGGCGCTGACGTCGAATGCCGACCTCTCCAGTGCCGACACGAGTTGGGCGATGGACGAGATCATGTCCGACAACGCCACGGCAGCGCAGATCGCCGCATTCGGTGTCGCTCTGAAGATGAAAGGGCCGACCCCGGAAGAAGTGCGCGGACTTGCCGATTCGATGCTCGCGCATGCGACGTTGGTCGACAGCGAACCGAACGCCGTCGACGTGGTGGGGACCGGAGGCGACGGCGCCGACACGGTCAACATCTCCACGATGGCCGCTGTGGTCGTGGCGGCGGCGGGTGGCCGCGTCGTCAAACACGGCAACAGGGCGGCGTCCTCGCAGAGCGGGACGACCGACGTGCTCGAAGCGTTGGGAGTGAAGTTCGGGTTGGGACCGGCGGGAGTGGCGACCACAGTTCGCGAGGTAGGAATTGGATTCTGTTTCGCCCCCATCTACCATCCGGCGCTCCGATTCGCGGGTCCACCGCGCAAGGAAATCGGTATTCCAACCGTGTTCAACGTCCTCGGCCCGCTGACGAACCCCGGACAACCTCGGGCAGGTCTGATCGGGTGCGCCTTCGAATCGTTGGTGTCCGTCGTCGCCCAGGTCTTCGCCGATCGGGGATCGAGCGCGCTGATCGTGCGCGGCGACGATGGGCTCGACGAAATCACGATGTCGACGACCACCACGGTTCATGTCGTGTCGAACGGTTCGGTGACCGTCACGAAGATCGATCCGAGAGATTTCGGTCTCGACTACGTCCCCATCGAATCGTTGAAGGGCGGAGACGCTGCCTTCAACGCCGACATTGCCCGGTCGGTGTTCAGGGGCGAACACGGTGCGGTCCGCGACGCTGTGCTTCTCAACGCTGCGGCCGCGCTCACTGCCCTCGACGGCATATCCGGGGGGATCGACGCCGCTGATCTGACGTCGCGGATGAAGCAGGGATTGGAGCGCGGCGCAGCTGCTCTCGACTCAGGCGCCACTGCCGAGTTGCTGGAACGTTGGGTCGCGAGGTCGAACCAGCTCGACTGACGCCGTTATTCGCCGATCGAGAAGCCGGCTTCTACGTCTGCACTCGAGTAGGACTGAAAAGCAATGTGGGTTGCTGTGTTGACGACCCCCGGCACCTTGTTGATCCGTTGCGTGACGACCTCGGCGATCTGTTGGTGATCCCGCACCTTGACGATGGCGATCAGGTCCACGTCGCCGGCGCACGAATACACCTCGCTGACACCGTCGACGTCTGCTACCGCCTGGGCGGTCTCCGGGATCGCGTGAGCCTCGGCGTCGATCATGACGATGGCGTTGATCATGGAGCTCCTTCACTACCTCGGTGGTACCTAGCTCGACCATGTGATGGAGACCGAGTTTAGTGCGCCCGTCCGATCGGTTCGTCGTGCGTGCCGCGTTCGAGCCGCGCAACAGTGCGGGCGGTCGCGCACCATTGCTTCCATCCGCCCGCGCCGTGAACGGGTTCGGCGTACCCGTCGGTCGTGCGCACGATTCTGACCCCGTCCGAGTCCAGCCACCGCGCGACGAGTCCAACCTCCTCCGGCGATGCGCCGCGCAAAGGTGTGGTGTCGGGAACGACGGTCTCCGCAGCGGCGACGATGGCCTCCACGACCGGCATAGGGTGGACACGGCGTGATGTGGTCGCCGCCGCAGCGAGCCTGCCGTATCGCACGACCGCGAGTTCCCACCCGCCGTCAGCGGCTCTCCGTGCGACGACGAGTTCGGCAATGGCAGCGATAGCGTGGAGACGGTGCAGCCGCCGCAACACATCGGCCAGAACGGCGAGCCGATCGCGTAGCCGTGCTGCCGATTCGAAGAGGTGGGCATCGGCGAGCGCGGTGACTCTGTCTCTGATTGCGTCGAGGGCACTGGCGTCGTTCCCGCGGGCGAGGGCATGGAAACGCGCGGGCACCGGCGCGTACTGCTCTAGTGAGATCGCCTCGGCGCTGGCAGCCGCACACCCGCCGACCGCTGTCGGCTCGCAATCGTGCACCGCAGATCTCGGAATCCGACGCGTACATGTGCGGATGGCATAGAACTCGGCAATGAGGGCGGCTGCGTCGGCAGCATCGGCGCGAACAGCAAACGGGCCGATCGAGTCCGGTGCTGGTGTTCGTACCACCGACAGGCGCGGAAACGCCTCGGATGTCGTCGTGATCCACCATCCTTTTTTGGGGAACTTCGATCGTCGGTTGTACGGCGGAATGTGGGCACAGAGGAGCCTGAGTTCTCGGACGCCGGCTTCGAGAGCGTGTGCACATTCGACGTGATCGACAGCGACCGCAAGGCCCACCATCTCCTTCATGCGGCCGCGGGTCTCCGACCCGGTGAAGTAGTTGCGAACTCGCCGCTGAAGGTTGTTGGAGGTGCCGACGTACAGAACCTCGTTTCCGGGACCTTTGAAGAGGTACACGCCAGGGGTACGGGGTAGCTGGGCCGCGAGCGAACGTTTGGCGCGCTGTCCGGCGGACACGGTCGGCAGGTAGTCGACGAGCTCTGCGTAGCTGTGTACGCCCTGGTTGCCCACACGCTCGATGAGAGCGTGCAGCACATCGACGGTGGCTCTGGCGTCGTCGAGTGCCCGGTGCGTCGGTTGGGTGCTCACCTGGAAGAGGGACGAGAGGGCGGACAATTTGACGGACGGTGCTTCGTCGCGAGTGAGCACGCGTCGGGCAAGTTTGACGGTGCACAGCACCTGAAACTTGGGCCAGGCGATGTCCAGTCGAGAGGCCGCTGCCCGGAGAAACCCGGTGTCGAACCGTGCGTTGTGGGCAACGAGAACCGAACCGCGGGCGAATTCCAGGAAGCCTGGCAGTACGCGTTCGATCCGCGGAGCGCCGATGACCATCGCGCTGGTGATACCGGTCAACTCCACGATGTACGGGGGGATCGATCGGCCCGGATCGATCAGTGTCGCGAACTCGCCGATGACTTGACCGCCTCTGACCTTGACTGCGCCGATCTCGGTGATCGCCTCGGTATCGGCGCTGCCCCCCGTGGTCTCGAGGTCGACCACGACGAACGTCGTTTCGTGCAACGGAGTGTCGAGTTCGTCGAAGCTCAGTTGGATCGGCAGGCTCACAACCCAGGACGGTAGCGCCGCATACCGACAGGAAGCCGGCGTGATGAGCGTCGGTGGACCGCTGAGGGAAATGTGTCGGAGTGTGCCGTTAGGTTCGGGACGAGCGACCGAAAACGCGAGCTGACCTACGAAAGAGACGAGGATCACATGATCGTCGATTGCGGTGATTGCAGGGTGCGCGACATCTCGTGCGCCGACTGTGTTGTGACGGTCCTCCTCGGGGCTCCGGGATTGCCCACGAGGGATGGTGTGCCCGTCAGTTCGGGGCCGCCTCGAATTGCCCTCGACCAGGAGGAATTGGGTGCGATGGGCATCCTTGCAGAGGGTGGTCTCGTACCGCGTCTGCGTCTCGTGACGGACGGTGAGGAGCCCTCCGGCGATGGGTCGTTATCGCATCGTGACCCCGCGGGCGATCGCCGCGCGATCTAGCACGGAATCGCACTTGACCCGACTCGTCGGCGCGTTGGGGTCGACACGGGGGTATGCCATTTCGTAACCTTCCTGAGACCTTGCGGAGTCTCGCCAGTCCAAACCGGAGTGGCGTCGCAGGGCACCGCCTAATCGGGATGCACGCAAGAGCACCCGTACCGGGAACCCGATTTTTATTGGGGTGAATCCCGCCGAATCGCGAAAGCGACGACGCGGGTAGGGCTGATCTTCCCAGCCCGAACCCGTCAGCTAACTCGGTCGGCGGATGAACGGAAGAAACGGAGCAACCCCTTCTCGTGGCGTCACATACTTCAACCCGTCAGATGCGTCGAATTCTCGTAGCAGGTGCGATCGCCGCGGGTGCGGTCGTTCTACCCGCTGCCCCCGCAATGGCGGCTCCCATCACCATCCCCGGAATCGGCACTTTCGAGGTTCCGGAAATCCCAGGTCTTCCTCCGCTGCCTGCCGAGATCCCGGGCATGCCAGGCGCGCCTGCCCCCGTGGCACCTCAGGTGACGCCGGCAGCCAAGGCCGTACAGGCCGCTGAGTCGAAGATCGGTGCGCCGTACGTCTACGGCGCAGCGGGTCCGAGTTCGTTCGATTGCTCGGGTCTCGTCCAGTGGGCCTACAAGCAGGCCGGAATCAGCCTTCCTCGTACCAGCTACGACCAGGCCGCCGCCGGTACTCCAGTGTCCATGTCGGACCTGCAGCCGGGCGACGTCGTGTCCTTCTACGGCGGTTCGCACTCCGGAATCTATGCAGGCAACGGCAACGTCATCCATGCATCGACATCGGGCGTTCCTGTGAAGGTCGCTCCCGTGTCTTCGATGCCCTCCGATGGAGCGCGTCGCTACTGATCTCCATGATCGACCCCTTCCGACAGCATCAGGTTGCAGCCGTCTTCGGCGCGCCTGATGCTGTTGGTCGTTTTGGGCCGAGATGGTCGGTCGTCACTCACTCGAATGGACTCTCGCGATACCGTTCCGTAACCTAGCCGAGTCCGTCGGTCCAGCAAAGCCGCCGGATCGTCGAGAAATGTCCGAGTTCTACGACTCGATTTCTCCCCGACAGGCCCTACTCATGGGTAGGGTTTGTTTTCCAGACGTTATCGTCGCCCAGCCGGGTGGCTGGGCGACGAAGTTCGTTCCACCGGTGCAGTTCGATCGTGTCCATCCGGTTGCGCTGATCACTTGGCCGGTTCAACAGCAAGAACGGAGACACACTTTCTCGTGGCGACACCGACAGTCAAGCGCGTCACCCGCTCCAAGCGGAGCGTTCTCGCAGCCGCAGTGCTAGCGGCGTGTCTCGTGGTCGGTCCGACTATCCCGGCCAACGCGCAGCCGGGCGTCGACAATTCGTCCGATGCTCAGACGCGTCTGGCCGATCTGTCCCGTGAGTCGGAGCAGACCACCGAGGCAATGCACAACGCCCAGATCGATCTGGACGCGAAGACAGCAGCGCAACGGGACGCCGAAGCCGCCGTCGGTTCGCACCAGGACGCCCTTACGCGCGCGCAGGCTGCACTCGCGGAACTGAAGCCTGCTGTCGACAAAGTCGCCAACGTCAACTATCAGGGTGGGCGCACCAATCGACTGTTTGCCGTCATGGTCAGCGATTCACCTCAGCAGTTGCTCGACCAGATGTCGGCTCTCGACATCATCTCGGCGGAAACCGCTCGCCAGGTGCAGCAGTTCAAGCAGGCCACAGCTGATGCCGCTGCCGCCGAGGACGCAGCACGCACCGCAGCGGAGACCGCCCGGATTGCTGCCGAACAAGCCAAGGTCGTCAGCGACGGCCTCCAGGCGAAGCAGAGCGAACTGCAGGGGCAGATGGCGGAGGTCATTGCGAGTTTCAACGCGCTGTCCAGCTCCGAGCAGGCCGACCTCGCGGGATCGCCGTTGCCCCCGGGCTTCGACCTGTCCAAGATCTTGTCGAACCTCATTCCCGGTTCGGGATCCGGAGCGTTGCAGGCTGGTCTGACCCAGGTCGGGAAGCCCTATGTATGGGGTGCGACAGGTCCCGATGGATTCGATTGTTCCGGCCTCGTCGTGTGGGCGTACAAGCAAGTCGGTAAGACACTTCCGAGATCGAGCCAGGCGCAGGCATCCGGCGGAACACCGATCGATCAGAAGGATCTCCAGCCGGGCGATGTCGTGTTGTTCTACCCGGATGCGTCCCACGTCGGGTTGTACGCGGGCAACGGCAACGTACTCCACGCATCGACCTTCGGGGTGCCGGTGAAGGTGCAGTCCATGGCGTCGTTCCCGTACTACGGCGCGCGTCGCTACTGACACTCGGTGCTGTCGATCCGCGGTGAGCGCTCTGCTGAGAAGCCTCGTTGGGCGCGCCTGGCCGTCGTTGTACTGAGCGTTCTGCTCGGACTGTCGGCGTGCAGTACCGATCCGGTGACGGACACGGAGCCCACCACGGCAACCGCGGTCAATCCGTACGAGGCACAGCGTCGCCAGGGTGTCGAGGACTTACTGCATCGGTGGGCCGATGCCGTCCGTTCGAACGACGTGGCGGCCCTCGAGAAGACGATCGATCCAGCCGCCTCTCCCGAGTTCCTGCGGTCCGAGATCCGCCGAGCTGCCAATCTCGCGTCCGTCCCGCTCGCAGATTGGGGCTACGACCTCGTCGACGAACCCGAAGTGCCGGTTCCCTCCGCGGTCGCGACTCCGCTGAACGCTGCCGACGTCTGGGCGCCATCGGTGGTTCTGCGATACGCGGTGACCGGGCCCGATACGACGCCCACTCGGCGACCGGTGGCGCTGCTGCTCGCGCAACGTGACGACGAGTGGCGGATCGTCTCGGACACAGACATTGCGGGCGTCGACCGAACGACATGGCGTGGTCCGTGGGACTTCGGGCCGGTGATCGCGAGATCGGTGTCGACTTCTGGGGGAACATCAGTGGTTCTCGGACACCCCGATCAGTCGCTGTTGATCGACCGTGTGGCGAGCGAATTGCCGTCGGCAGTCGATGCCGTGTCGGACTTCTACGGGCACGACTGGCCGCAGACCGCGCTGATCTTCACCTCCGGATCCGTCGAGGAATTCGCAGTGTCGGCGGGTCCCGCCACAGCGGGAACAGACGTCGCAGCGGTCTCCGTGTCCGACTCTGTCGTCCCGGGGCAGACCGTCACAGGGCAACGCGTGGTATTCAGTGCAGCTGCGCTGGACCGGTTGACCGACACGACGACCAGATCGGTCCTGCGGCACGAGCTGACGCATGTGGCGGCACGCTCCGCCACGGTCGACGGCTCGCCCACCTGGGTCCTCGAAGGCTTTGCCGACTACTCCGGTTACCGTGGCTCAGGGGCCGATTTCGATCGTGTCGCACCGACTTTGAGCCGCGTTGTCGCCGAGGGCGGACCTCCTACGGTCTTCCCGGAAGACTCCGACTTCGGTGCAGGAGGCGTCCGATCCACGCTTGCGTACGAGTCCGCGTGGTCCGTGTTCGCCTTCGCGGCCGCGCAGTTCGGGGAACCGGCGCTACGAAGTCTCTACGAGCAGCTTGCCACGGGTCCGAAGACCGCATCCGAGGTCGACAGCGGACTGAAGTCTGCTACCGGACTGAGCACCGGAGAGTTTCTGCAGGCCTGGGGGTCGTGGGTACTTCGACAGTCGTCCTGACTACGGTGGACCCATGCATCGGACCCTGCTGGTGACGAACGATTTCCCACCGCGTCCCGGTGGCATCCAGTCGTATCTCCACAGCTTCGCCACGCGATTTCCGGCCGACGAGTTGGTGGTCTACGCACCGCGGTGGCGCGGCGACAGCCATGTCAAGTTCGACGCACGACAGCCGTTCGAGGTCGTCCGCCATCCGACGACTTTGATGCTTCCGACGCCATTTGTCGCGAGACGGGCATGCGCGTTGGTCAAGTCGCTGGACTGCGAGTCGGTGTGGTTCGGGGCGGCAGCACCGCTGGCGGTGATGGCGCCGGTCGTGCGCCGAGCCGGGGCCGATGTCGTGATCGCCAGTACGCACGGCCATGAAGTGGGCTGGTCGATGGTGCCCGGCGGCCGGGCGACCTTGCGCGCCATCGGCAATTCCGTCGATGCAGTGACGTATGTGAGCAAGTACACCCGCGGGCGGTTCGCGTCGGCGTTCGGCCCGCGAGCCGCTCTGGAACACGTTCCGCCCGGGGTGGACACCGACAGGTTCAAGCCCGACAGCTCGGCACGTGAAGAGTTGCGGGCGCGTTATGGCCTGGGAGATCGTCCGACGGTGCTGTGCCTGTCGCGGTTGGTGCCGCGTAAGGGCCAGGACTATCTGATCCGTTCGATCCGGGGGATACGCGCAAGTATCGATGGCGCTGTGCTTGTCATCGTGGGGGGTGGGCCCTACGAGGGAACGCTTCGCGCCTTGGTCCGAAAAGAAGGTGTCGAGGATCACGTGATCTTCACCGGCACGGTACCTTCCGCGGAACTGGCTGCTCATCACACCATTGCCGACGTGTTTGCCATGCCGAGCAGAACGCGCGGAGCCGGTTTGGACGTCGAAGGGCTCGGCATCGTCTACCTCGAAGCGTCTGCGTGTGGAATCCCGGTTGTCGCCGGGCTATCCGGGGGTGCACCGGAAACAGTCCAGCAGAACAAGACCGGACTTGTGGTCGACGGTCGATCGGTCGAGCAGATCACCGATGCCATCGTGAGAATTCTGTCCGACCATGCACTGGCGGCGTCGATGGGTCACGCCGGCCGCCGTTGGGTCGAGACGAGTTGGCGTTGGGATGTTCTGGCCGGAAAGCTGCGCGCACTGCTCTAGTGGGGCGGCATCACCGGGCGTAGATTGCCTCGATCTCGTCTGCGTACGACTTGACGATCACGTTTCGCTTGAGCTTCATCGTCGGTGTCATTTCGCCGGACTCTTCGGTGAAATCGCCGGGAAGAATGCGGTACTTCTTGATGGCTTCCGCATGCGAGACGGACTTGTTGGTCTCGGCCACTGCCGCGTCGATCTCGGCGATGAGATCGACGTCCTTCGCGAGATCGGCAGCGGTGGCGTCGGCCGGTTTACCGTGCGCGGCTTTCCAACCCGACAAGGCGTCCTCGTCGAGTGTCACCAGCGCGCCGATGAACGGCTTCTGATCGCCGACGACAATGGCCTGGCTGATCAAAGCGTGCGCCCGCAACTGGTCCTCCAGCCCGGCAGGCGATACGTTCTTTCCGCCTGCCGTGACGATGAGTTCCTTCTTGCGGCCGGTGATGGTGATGTAGCCGTCTTCGTCGACGGATCCGAGATCACCGGTGCGGAACCACCCGTCGTCGAGGGACTCTGCCGTTGCTTCTTCGTTGCGCCAATATCCCGAGAACACCACGGGTCCGCGGAGTTGAATCTCGTCGTCCTGGGCGATCCGAACGGTGTTGCCGGGCAAGGGGCGCCCGACGCTGCCGACGCGCTGATTCCCGATCGTGTTCACCGCGAACGCAGCGCTGGTCTCGGTCAGGCCGTAGCCCTCGTAGATGGGCACACCGATGCCTCGGTAGAAGTGCCCGAGACGTGCACCGAGCGGGGCGCCGCCCGAAATGGCGAGCTGACACTGGCCTCCGAGAGCGGCACGTAGCTTCGCGTAGACGAGCTTGTCGAACACGGCGTGCTTGATGCGCAACACCGCTCCGACGCGGCCGTCCTGGGCCTCGCTCCAGGCCACGGCGGTATCCGCTGCAGCATCGAAGATCTTGCCTTTGCCGTCGGAGTGCGCCTTCTGCTTGGCGGTGTTGTACACCTTCTCGAATACACGCGGAACCGACAGAATGAAGTCCGGTGCGAAAGTGCCGAAAGTCGCGACGAGGTTCGGGATGTCGTTGGTATGACCGACGGCGGTGCCGGCATCGAAGGCAGCGATGGTGACGGCGCGGGCCAGCACGTGGGCCAACGGAAGGAACATCAAGGTTCGGCTGCCAGGACGAAGCAGAGCGTTCAACGATGTCTCGCGGATGCCGCGGGATTCCGCGAGCAGATTGGCGTGGGTCAGCTGCACGCCCTTGGGTCGGCCGGTCGTCCCGGATGTGTAGATCAGGGTTGCCGGATCCGACGAGCGAAGCGCAGCAACCCGCGCGTGTACTTCATCGTCGGATGTGTCCGCTCCCAATGCAGTCAGCTCGGCGATAGCGCCGGAATCGAGGGTGTCGCCGTCGATGCGGAAGGTGTGTGCAGAGCCGGTGGAGCGCTGGAAGTGGGCGGCTACGACGTCGGCGGTGTCGGCGACATGTCTGTCGGTCTCCAGTACGAGGAGGACGGGGTCGGCGTCGGAGAGGATCCACTCCACCTGGCCTGCCGAGGAGGTTTCGTAGACGGGCACGGTGACGCCGCCGGATGCCCAGATCGCGTAATCGATGATCGACCACTCGTAGCGGGTCGACGACATCAGGGCGACGCGATCACCCTGACGCACTCCTGCGGCGATCAGTCCTTTGGCGACCTTGACTACTTCGGCTGCGAACGACGCTGCGGTGACGTCGGACCAGGAGCCGTTCACGAGTCGGCGAAACGCAACCGAGTTCGGGGCGTTCGATGCGCGTGTGAACACGGTGTCGACGGCCGACTCGCTGTTTTCGACGACGAATACGGCGGGCGATGTGAACTCACGCACGGTGACCTCCAGGAAAAGAAAAGGTTAGCTCTACTCACGAGTAGCTCGGATTCGTCTCACTGTAGACCCGAGCCGGTGGGACGTTCGACCGCCTCGTGTACGCGCGGACCGGTCGATGTGTGAAGCTCATCCGATGAGCAGTATCCAAGTTGCGGATCAGACTTTCGTCGCTGTACCTGGTTCGGTGGTCGCCGAGGCGTTGTCGCATCCGGCTCGCTGGCGTGTCTGGTGGCCGGACCTACGCCTCGTGGTGACCGACGATCGTGCCGACAAGGGCATCAGGTGGGCGGTCGATGGAGCATTGACGGGAACGATGGAGGTGTGGCTCGAACCCGTCTCGGTGCTCGACGGCGTCATCCTGCACTACTTCCTCCACGCCGAGCCTGCGGGCGCGAGAACGGTTGATCTCGCAGCCGAGAACCGGCAGCGCCGGGCCGCGGGGAAGGTCATGGCGTTCGAGCTCAAACGAGGGCTGGAGGCGGGGCGCGCTGCAGGCGAGCGGCCGCAACACGCCCGCCCCTGATCGGTGGTGCGGCGCCCGTTGTGCGTCCATCGGCCATCGTGTGAGATGAATGACTAGAGATCGGCTCGTCGGGTATGTTCCCGGGCCGGAGACCGCGAGAACAGAAGGGACACCGAGTAACAGGATGGCCGAGAGAACTCAGAGGTCGATCACGGTCGACGCTCCATCCACGCGTGTGATGGACGTGATCGCAGACTTCGACGCGTATCCGACCTGGGTTTCGGCCGCAAAGTCGGTGGAGGTGTTGGCGACCGGCGCCGATGGGCGTGCGGAGCGGGTCAAGTTCGTGCTCGACGCAGGAATGGTGAAAGACACCTACGAGCTCAGCTATCAGTGGGCACCGGACGGCAACTCCGTCTCCTGGCAATTGGTGTCTGGCGAGATGCAGAAGTCCCAGACAGGTTCCTACTCGCTGAAAGAGAACGCCGACGGCGGAACCGAGGTCACCTACGAGCTGGCCGTCGACTTGAACATCCCGATGATCGGGCTGTTCAAGCGCAAGGCCGAGAAGGTCATCACCGATACGGCGCTCAAGGAACTGAAGAAGCGAGTCGAAGGCTGACCGAGGCCCGCGCCGAGGCCCACACTGCGGTCCGACTGTTCGTCGGCAAGGGCGGTGCGGGCAAGACGACACTTGCCGTCAAAGCAGCGCTCGACCACGCGCGGTCCGGACGGCGTGCGCTTGTCGTGTCCTTCGATCAGGCGCACTCGGTGGCGGACGTCCTCGGAATGCACGCCCACCGCGCCGACACAGCCGAGGTGGTGTCGATCGAGCAGGGTTTGGACGTACTCGAGCTCGATACTCTTGCCCTTGTAGTAGCGAGGTACACCGCGCTCGCGCACGTTCTGGCGTTGTCGGGGACAGGTCATGAACACGGGGTCAGGTTCGGCGCCATCGACCCCGCGGAAATCGTGGGTGCGCCGGGCGTTCAGGAACTTCTCGGTCTCCATCGCATCGTCGAGCTCGTCGACGAAAATCGTTGGGACACCGTATTCGTCGACCTTCCTCCGACGGCGGACTCGGTGCGCACGTTGCAGCTGCCCGATCTTGTGTGTGGGTATCTCGAACGGCTGTGGCCGCGGCATGACCGCATCGTTGCCGGCACCGGAACCGACCCGCGGTTGACAGTAGTAGTGGCCATGGTCGAGAGCGTCGTCGCTTCGGCCGACAGTGTTCGCGAGCTAGTGTTCGACCGCGCCAGAACGTCGGCGACGATCGTCCTCACGCCGGAGCGGGTGGGCATCGCCGAAGCGCGTCGAACCATGTCGGCCGCCGCCCTGACCGGCCTTCCTGTCGACACCGTCATGGTCAACAAGGTTCTGCCCATGCTGAATTCGGCATCGGTAGGCCTCGTCGGAGTCCATCCCGCAGTATTCTGGTTCGAGGGGTGGAGGTCGGCGCAGCAAGAAGTTCTGCGAGAAGTCGAGATCATGGCAGCCGGGATGTCGCTGGTCGTCGTGGAGCAGTCCGCTCACGAGCCGGTAGGGTTGCCGGGTCTGGGTAGTCTCGCGGCGCGGGTGGGCGCCACACAGGTGCACGAACGCGCCGGTGTGAACGAGCCGGCCGTCGCGCACGAGTCGGGTACGGGGTTGGAGTCGATCTACACGATGACCATGGTTCTTCCTCTGGTCGATCCGACGACGTTGACCCTCGGTCGTGTCGAGGACGATGTGATAGTCGGGGCGGACGGGATCCGTCGTCGGGTACGTCTGGCGTCGGTTCTGCGTAGGTGCATTGTGGTCGGCGCAGAGTTCGAGGACGCGACGCTGGTTGTCCGCTTCGCCCCGGATCCGTCGGTGTGGCCGGCGTGAGGGGCGGGCGAATAGATGGTTGACCGGCATTCCGACGTTGCTGCTGAGCTCTGGGCACTCGCCGAAACGGTGCTCACACGACTCGAGCCTGTGCTGCGCCAGGCAGTAGAAGACCAACAGCAACGTCCACAGCAAGGGTGCAGTTGGTGCCCGGTATGCGCGCTGGCGGCTCTGATGCGGGGGGAGCAGCACGACCTGCTCACTGTGGTGGCAACGGAGGGCGCCTCGGTTGTCGCGCTGCTGCGTCAACTGATGAGCGATCATGCCGAGTCGACAGGTAGTCCGTCTTCGGCCGCTGATGCGGCGGGATCGAACAACCCCGATCCCGAGGGCGATGACGCCCCGACTAGTGATGCGTTCCACAGTTCCGACCCGGATATTGCGCACGACACGGATGACCCGATAGTTCGACGAGCAAAGTTCGTACCGATTACGGTTACCGTGAAAGATCCGACCACGCCGAAAACAGGGCACTGACGAACAGGTCCTGTTCGAATCCTGGTCGGAGAGCAATGATCGGTATGCCGTGGGGGACGGCCGAGAAAGGTCGGACAATGAAACGGCGGCAAGGATCTCTGACGATCGGTATCGACGTCGGTGGCACGAGCTTGCGGGCCTCGGTCGTCGATCCTTCGGGTCAGGTCATCGATTCGACTCAGTCGCCAACTCCGCATACGGCTTCGGCGCTCGAGAAAGGGCTGGAGCGCGTAGTCCGCGAGCTTGCGGATCGGCACCCCGTCTCGGCGGTTGGTCTGGCTGTGGCGGGATTCGTCGACTCGGACCAGAAGTCGGTGAGATTCGCCCCACACCTGCCGTGGGTCAACAGCCCGGTTGCGCGTCGGATGAGCGATCGAATCGGACTTCCCGTGTTGTTGGAACACGACGCCAACTCGGCCGCCTGGGCGGAATATCGGTTCGGTGCCGCAGCCGATGGTCGCAATGTCGTCATGGTTGCAATCGGGACGGGCATCGGTGCAGCGCTCTTGATCGACGGTCGAATCTATCGCGGAAGTTACGGCGTCGCACCGGAACTCGGGCACATCCAGGTGGTTCCAGACGGACGCGCGTGTCCTTGTGGAAAGCGCGGTTGTTGGGAACGGTACTGCAGTGGAACAGCTCTCGTGGACACCGCGGTGGAAATGTTGGCCGCCGATCAGGGGTCGTCCACGATCCTCGCCCGCGACGTGTTCCTCGACCCGGGTTCGTTGACCGGTCGGCGTATAGCCTCGGCGGCGCAGGACGGTGACGAGATCGGCCTTCGGACGATGCAGGACTTCACCCGATGGCTCGGCGTCGGGCTCGCGATGGTGAGCGATATCTACGACCCTGATCTAATTGTGATCGCAGGTGGCGTCGCCACCTCGTCGAGTCAGTTCTTGAACGAAGCCACCGAGCACTGCGCGCGCCTGGTGACGGGCGCAGGGCATCGTCCGCTCGCCCGGATTCGAGCGACTCAGCTCGGTGAAGCTGCGGGCATGATCGGCGCCGCAGATCTGGCGAGGTCTGCGTTTTCGGCGTCGTCACGCTGACGCGAAATGTGAACTCTGTCGCCGTACCGCGATTGATGTGGCTGGGGTCATAAACGGTAGGTACAGTTTCCCTTGGCCAACGCTCGCCGAAACACTTTCTCTGATCAGGAAGGACGCCATGTGGTACTGGCTGTTCAAGTACGTCCTCATCGGTCCCATTCTGATTGCTCTGGGTAGACCTACTGTCGAGGGGCTCGAGAACATTCCGGCTCGGGGGCCGGTGATTCTGGCGAGCAATCACCAGGCCGTCCTCGATTCGTTCTATCTGCCGTTGAAGGTGCAGCGCCGCATCACTTTTCTGGCGAAGAGCGAGTACTTCACCGGGCCTGGCCTCAAGGGTGCATTCCAGAAGTGGTTCTTCACCGCGGTGGGCCAGGTTCCGATCGACCGAACCGGTGCAGATGCAGCGCAGGACGCGCTCAATGCCGGTGCGCGCGTGATCGAAAAAGGCAAGCTGCTCGGCATCTACCCTGAAGGAACCCGCTCACCCGACGGACGTCTGTACAAGGGCAAGACCGGAATGGCCCGGTTGGCATTGAAGACCGGTGTGCAGGTGATACCCGTTGCGATGATCGGCACCGACAAGATGAACCCAATCGGCTCGAAGGTATGGCGCCCGGCAAAGATCACGATCAAAATCGGCAAGCCGATCGACTTCTCGCGCTTCGAGGGCATGGCGGGTAATCGATTCGTCGAACGCGCTGTCACGGACGAGGTGATGTATGACTTGATGCTGCTGTCCG
Source organism: Rhodococcus sp. FG69 (assembly GCF_057808915.1). Classification (NCBI taxonomy): domain Bacteria; kingdom Bacillati; phylum Actinomycetota; class Actinomycetes; order Mycobacteriales; family Nocardiaceae; genus Rhodococcus; species Rhodococcus sp. FG69. The sequence continues at coordinate 36,884 of NZ_JBMDIX010000028.1, forward strand.
GTCAGGAGTACGTCGACGTCTATGCCGCCTCACTCAAGAAGACCGCCCCGGCACCGACGGCTACGTCGGACGGCCCCGAGCGGATTCCTCACACCCGGGCCAGCTGAGACGTTCTACGACTTCGAAACGGAAGAGACACTCCGCAACGGCGTGAACGCCACCACGAAGAGTGCCGCGACGCCCCACCACACGTAGGACGATGCCGCCAGCTGGTCCCACACAGGCCAACCGAGGCCCGAGGAGCGGCCGCCGGCCAGCCGCCAATGCGGCGCGAAATGAAGTAGCACGACGCCGACCCCGACGAATGCCAGTACGGCATAGCTACGTCGGCGGAATGCGAGCGTGCCGAGCGCAACGATGAACGGCACCGCCCATACCCAGTGATGTGACCACGACACAGGTGAGACGAGAAGGCCGAACATCGCGTTGACACCGAGAGCAAGCGCAGTCTGGCCGGCTGAGAACGCGGAGCGCATGGCTACGGCAGCGATGGCAAGTAGGCAGCACGACAGCAGGATCCACAGAACGGACCGCAGCGAGTCGTCGAGTCCGAACCGAGCGAGTACGCCGGTGATGCTCTGGTTCGCCGCGTAGGCGGGTCGGCCGATCCGGTCCGAATCGATGAGGGTGTCGGTCCAGTACGTGACGGAATCGGAAAATGTCGCCAGGAATCCGAGGGCCGTGAACGCGGCGAAACTCAGTCCCGAGATCACAGCGGAACGAAAGTCTTTGCGTAGCAGGAAGAACAAAACGAAAACGGCGGGCGTCAGTTTGACCGCGGCGACGAATCCGATGAGTACGCCGCGGGGCCAGGGCGTCTTGCGCGGCAGACAGTCAGCGACGACGAATGCCATCAGCATGATGTTGATCTGACCGTAGTCGAGAGTGGAGAACACCGGTTCCAGAACGAGTGAGATGGCGAAGATGCCGCCTGCTGCCCACAACAGCAGAGTTCGAGGCGCGTACCCGAGGGACCGGAGGGTGAGAACGATCGTCGCGAACAGTAGCGTCAGGGACAACGTGGTGACCAGGATGCCCGCCGAGTACAGCGATACGGCCGAGAGCGAACTGAACAGCACGGCCGCGATGGGCGGGTACGTGAACGGCAGCGTATTGCCCAACTGAGTCGGCGGCATTTCTCCGTACAGCGGCGAACCGGAGGCGAACACTCCGCCGCCGAGTCGGTAAACGTCGAGATCGATACGGTAGTAGTTACCCAGGGACGTCAGTTCCCGAAGCGGCGGCAGGCCGAAAATGTTGTATGCGATGCCTGCGAGCGATGCCAGCGCGATCACTACGCAGGCGATCACGAGTACCGCAGGCGGGAGGGTGCGCCTGGGCGCCTGCGGATGCGCAGTCGTCTCGGGTGTCGTCAACGTCGTTCCTTCTTCTTGTGTCTCGGCCCCCGGGTCGGTCGACACTCGTGCTGGTCGAGTCGTCGCGCCGGGATAGTGTGTCCTGCGTGCGTTACTTCTATGACACCGAGTTCATCGAGGATGGTCGCACAATCGAGCTGGTCTCGATCGCTGTGGTCTCCGAGGATGGTCGTGAGTTCTATGCTGTGTCCTCCGAGTTCGACCCCGAGCGCGCAGGAAAATGGGTTCGACGCAACGTTCTTCCCAAGCTGCCACCGTACTCGTCACCGCTCTGGAAGAGCAGAGCGCGAATCCGCGACGAGTTGCTCGACTTTCTCGTCCCGTTTCCAGGCGCCGACGTCGAACTGTGGGCCTGGATGGCCGCATACGACCATGTTGCATTGTGCCAACTGTGGGGTTCGATGACCGACTTGCCGCGATCGTTGCCGAGGTTCACCCGTGAGCTGCGTCAATACTGGGAGGACTGTGGCAGTCCGTACTTGCCGCCCGCACCTGACGACGCCCATGATGCGCTCGCCGATGCGCGTCACAACCTTGCCAAGTTCCAAGCCGTCGAGTCCGCGGCGAGCTGACCGACCGCAGGACGAGGGTGCCGCGCGCTGTCACCGGATCGACAACGAATATCCTGTACCGGTGAACTGGACTGTCGACGTACCCATCGAGCGCTTGCCCGACCTTCCGCCGCTGCCGGGGGTGTTGCGTCAGCAGCTCGACGACGCGCTGGCGAAGCCGGCGGCGCAGCAGCCTTCCTGGGATCCGGCGCAGGCAGCGGACATGCGCAAGGTGCTCGAGAGTGTGCCCCCCATCACTGTCGCCGGCGAAGTGGAGTCGCTGTCGGATCAGCTCGCGGCCGTCGCGCGGGGAGAGGCATTTCTGCTCCAGGGCGGCGATTGCGCCGAGACGTTCGTCGACAACACCGAACCGCACATCAAGGGCAATATCCGGACGCTTCTGCAGATGGCAGTCGTGCTCACGTACGGCGCCAGCATGCCTGTGGTGAAGGTCGGCCGGATCGCCGGGCAGTACGCCAAGCCGCGGTCGTCCGATGTGGACGCGCTGGGTCTCAAGTCGTACCGAGGCGACATGGTCAACTCGCTGGTGGCCGACGAGGCTGTGCGCCACCATGATCCGTCGCGACTCGTGCGTGCGTACGCAAACGCGAGCGCTGCAATGAACCTCGTTCGCGCGCTGACCGGCGCGGGAATGGCCGACCTGCACAAGGTGCACGACTGGAATCGCGAGTTCGTTCAGAGCTCGCCTGCCGGTGCTCGGTACGAGGCGTTGGCGGGGGAGATCGATCGCGGGCTGCGGTTCATGGACGCGTGCGGTGTCAACGACCCGAATCTGCACACTGCGCAGATCTTCGCCAGCCACGAAGCACTCGTTCTCGACTACGAGCGTGCGATGCTTCGTCTCGACAACGCCGACGCGGATCACCCCAAGCTGTACGACCTGTCGGCTCACTTTCTGTGGATCGGCGATCGAACGAGGCAGCTCGACGGCGCACACATCGCGCTCGCGGAACTCATTCACAACCCGATCGGTCTCAAGATCGGTCCGTCGACCACACCCGATATGGCTGTCGAGTACGTCGAGCGGCTCGATCCGACCAACAAGCCGGGGCGGTTGACGCTGATTTCGCGGATGGGCAACGGCAAGATCCGTGAGCTGCTCCCACCCATCATCGAGAAGGTGCAGGCGACCGGCCACCAGGTGATCTGGCAATGCGACCCCATGCACGGAAACACGCACGAGGCCTCCACTGGATACAAGACTCGGCATTTCGACCGGATCGTCGACGAGGTTCAGGGTTTCTTCGAGATCCATCGCAGCCTCGGCACCCATCCCGGTGGAATGCACGTGGAACTGACCGGTGACAACGTCACCGAATGCCTCGGTGGGGCGCAGGAAATCTCCGATCTCGATCTCGCGGGACGCTACGAGACGGCGTGTGATCCGCGGCTCAACACTCAGCAGTCACTCGAACTGGCGTTCCTGGTAGCCGAGATGCTCCGGGGCTGATCGTCGCCCGGTCACGGTAGCGACACGACAGTGACAGTGGACCCCGGGGCCACTCGGCTTCCCGGCCCTGGGTTCTGCGAGACGACGAGGGAGCCGTCGGTGTCGAACACCTGCCGTACTTGCACGCCGAGTTCGAGACGCTCCAAGGTCTCGCGTGCCGAGGCGACCGATCGGCCGAGCAACGAAGGCACCGAGATCGCGTTGGATACCTGAAGTCGAATGCTGCTTCCTGCGGTCACGCTCGTGCCGATCTCCGGCGACGTGCCGGTGACCTTGCCACCGTCGGTGTCCTCATCGAATGCGACGTCGGTCCCTTCCACCGAAATCCCGACGGAAGCCAAGGCGGCGGTGGCCTCGTCGGTCGACATGCCGGCGATGTCCGGGACATCGACCGGGGGAGCACCTTTGGAACGCAGAATCTTCACGGTGTCGCCGACCGAGAGTTCGGTGCCCGGCGGCGGGTCGAGCGCCGCTACTCCGCCGATCGGGGCCGTGGTGCTGAAGGCCTCGCCGCCGTCGACAGGGTCGAAGGTGCGCTCGCGCAACAGCTCCTGCATGTCGCCGACGGAGATGCCGGGCGCGATGTCCGGGACGCTGGGTGCTCCGAGGGAGACCAGCAGATAGACCGTATCGCCTCTCGGGACGCGCGAGCCGGTAGTCGGGTCGGTTCCGACGAGCGAATCCAACGGCGCTGTGTCGGAGTAGGTTCCACGTGTCGCGCTGGCCAGGTCTGCTGCCTCCAGCGCGCTTTCGGCGCCGAGAAGATCGAGACCCCCTACCTCGGGAACCGTCGTGTAGCGACCGGAACCCATCCACCAGCCGCCGACTCCGACGAGCGCGGCAAGCACGGCCACGACGGTCAACCAGATGACGATCGCTCGTCGCGAGCGCTGTCGGTCCGCGTCGAAATCCGGAAACTCGTAGTGGCGGCGGCCGACGGTGTGCGGTGGAACCACGTCCGGCGCAGGCGCACTGTCGCGTGCGGTCGGGGCGGTCTGTACGCGGGTGTGGTGGAGCCCGGCGTCCGAGGACACCGGTGCTGCTACCGCCTGTGTCCGCGGCGCCGGAGGTTCGGCGTTGCGATCTCCTGCGAACGTCGTCGGCGCTCCGAGGACAGCGGCGCTTCGATGCTCGGCGGATCGCCGCGGTGCCGGTACGCGGTACGCGGGTAGTTCGAGGCGCGCGCACACGGCGCGGAGTGCACGGGCCATCTCGTCGGCATTCTGGAATCTGCTCGCTGGATCGCGATTCGTCGCCCGGGAGACCAATTCGTCGAACTCGTGCGGCACGCCCGAGATGAGGCTGCTGGGACGAGCGACGTCGTTGTCGATCCGTTGATACGCGATGGACAAGGAGGTGTCTCCGCTGAACGGGGTTCGACCTGTGAGCAACTCGAACAGGACGACGCCGACGCCGTATACATCGCTGCCCGCGTTGGCGGATCCGGTCGTGACCTGTTCGGGGGATAAGTACGCCGCTGTGCCGAGAATCACGGAACTGGAGGTGGCGTTCGACGCGGCAACCGCACGGACTAGTCCGAAGTCGGCGATCTTGACGTCCCCGTAGTCGGAGATGAGGATGTTCTCGGGTTTGACATCGCGGTGGACCAGGCCTGCTCGGTGGGCTGTCCCGAGCGCGTCCAATACTGGACGGATGACGGCTGCGGCCGCATGTGGGGGCATGGGCCCGCGTTCGCGCAGTAGCTCACGCAGCGTCCCGCCTTCGACCAACTCCATGACGAGGAAGGCGTATTCGCCGTCGCGTCCATGGTCGTAGACAGCTACGAGTCCGGGATTGTTGAGCCTGGCCACCGCCCTGGCTTCGAATTCGAATCGAGCCACGAACTGGGGATCCGCGGCGAACTTGGGGTCCATGATCTTGACGGCGACCGGCCGATCGAGTCGGGTGTCGAGTGCCCGATAGACCGTGGACATGCCGCCGCGCGCGATGGGGGCGTCGATGCGGTAGCGCCGATCCAGCAACGAACCCGCAGACACGGATCCTCCGGATATCACTTCGTCAACCTCCTGAGGTAACGCTGGAGCAGGGAATTCGAGGCGCTACCTACGTGATGGTAGCCAGGATAGATATCGCCTTCGTCTCGGACGCTGCGCGTCGGGGCAGTGCTTTTCGTATCCGAGAGCCAACCCGTTAACGTTACTGCAGTGAGCACTATCCCTTACTCCGACGACGTCTTGGACCCATCCGTCTCGCTGCTGCAGCTGATCGACGTGAGCAAGATCCTCGACGTACCCAAGTCCAGGGTCGAGCAGATGCTGCGCGAACGCCAACTGCTCGCCGTCAAGCGCAATCGCGTACCCGGTGTTCCCGAGGTGTTCTTGAACGCCTCGGGCCGACAGATCGTCAAAGGTCTTCCGGGTCTCCTTGCCGTGCTGCACGACGGAGGGTTCGACGACGAAGAGATCCTGAAGTGGCTGTTCGAATCGGACGACAGTCTCCCCGGGCGGCCCATCGACGCGATGCACGGAGATCTCATGCGCGAGGTGATCAGGCGCGCGCAGGCGATGGCGTTCTGAGCGCGTTCCACCCGGTGGCCACGAGAGCAGGACCGGCTACCGACAGACGTCGCACGCGCGACACCCGTGCCCGTTCGAACAACACACGGTAGCCGCCGTCCTCGACCTCGCGGAGAATGCCGCCGTACAGCAGGAGGGCGGTGCGCATGCCGGGGCGGACTCGCGGATCCAGAAGCTCGATACCGGGCTCGGCGATGCGGTAGATCGCCCGAGTGTGTGCGATCAGATGAGCCAGAGCGCGGTCCACTCGCTGGTCCGTCCGGGCCCGAAGACGGCAGGATCGAAGGAGCTCCTCGTCGACGCCGAACGCGGCTAGTTCCTCCGTCGGCAAGTAGATGCGATCGCGGTCGAGATCTTCGCCCATGTCCCTGATGAAGTTGGTCAACTGGAATGCCTCGCCCAGTGCGGCTGCGGGCGCTTGGGCGTCCGCGCTCGTAGCGCCCAGGATCGGAAGCATCTCCAGACCGATGACCGCTGCAGATCCATACATGTACTCGGACAGCTCCGACATGGTGCGGTATCGAGACCGAAAGACGTCTGTGCCCGGGATGTCCATCCGCATCGAGTGAAAGAACGCATAGAAGTACTCGTGCGGGATGCGGTAGCGCTCGACAGTGTCGACGAATGCTCGCAGTACCTGGTCCGAGGGACTGCTTCCGAGCGTCTCACCGTTCAGTGCCGCCCGGACACGCTGCTCGAGCACATCGACCTCCGCGCCTGCGCGCTCGTCGGCCGGGGCGAGGTGGACGTCGGCTGAGGGCGCCTCCGTGAGCGAGCCGTCGACATCGACGTCGATGATGTCGTCCACCATGCGCGCGAATCCGTACAGGGCGTGCACCCCGGCCCGCCTGTCCACCGGCAGAAGCCGTGTGGCCAGGAAATAGGTCTTTCCGTGACGGGCGTTCAGGTCACGGCATAGCTGGTAAGCAGCATGCAGCGACGGGTCGATGGCGTCGAGTTCACCCACGGTCGGACGTACTCCTCTGCGGATCGGCGCGTTGCTCGTCATGTTCGGCCGATGTCGACGGTTTCCCGCGCAGCCGCAGCGGGTCCACCCGCGTCAACGACAAGGCGGCCACCACCGCGGCGAACGTCGCGAGCGCGACGTGGGCAACCGTATAGAGCCCTATGGAACCATCGGGCCGGAAGACGAGCATCAGCCACGCGGACAGACCGACGAGGATCATCAGTGTTCTCGTCGAGAGGGCAAAGCCCGCTGCCAGCGCCAGCGGCCACGAGTAGTACCACGGCAGCGCAGCCGGCGACAGGACAACGATCGCTACCAGGGCGATGACGATCCCCTTGACCGCGTCGCGTTCGGTTCTGCGGTAGAGCCACCAGGTTGTGACGATGATGATGGCCAGTGCGACCGCACACAGCATCCGCGTCACCTCGAGGACAGGGCCGAGGCGCAAGTCGAGGAACCACGAGGTGCTGACGGTGACCAGGTGCGCGAGGATCGTCGGTAGCGACAGCCAATTGATGATCTTGGTCGACCCGGACAATGCTGTGAGCCAGCCGATCCCGACGCCCGCGATCACGGACGACATCACGAAGACGGCGGCGAACACGCCGGCGCCGGTGCCGGCTGTCTTGGCAAACGACCGGATGGGAGACATCGGCTTTCTGTTCTCGGCGATGGCTTTGTCGCGTTCGTGAATCATCCAGATCCACACCATGAACGGAAGTGCCAAGCCGGCGGTCGCCTTGATCGCGACCGCGACGGCCACGAGCGCGATTCCGCCGACGTGCCGTCGCTCGAGAACCAGCACGATCCCGGCGGTCATGAGGCCGACCATCAGCAGTTCGTTGTGTACTCCACCGATGAGGTGAATGAGGACGAGCGGATTGAGAACTGCCAGCCACAGTGCGATCGCCGGCTTGCCGCCCATGTGAGACGCCAGCCTTGGAACAGCCCACACCATCAGTGCGAGCCCGGGAAGCATGGTGAGGCGCAGCAGCATCGTGCCTGCAATCACGTTGTCACCGGTGATGCTCGTGATCGCCCGACCGAGAAGAAGAAAGAGGGGGCCGTACGGTGCGGTCGTCGTCGTCCAGACATTGCTGACGTTGTCGAGAAGAATTCCGGGGTTGGCAACTGGGCCCACGGCGTACGGGTCGAATCCGTCACGGAGCAGTGCACCCTGCGCGAGGTAGGAGTACGCGTCGCGACTGAACATCGGTACCGCCAGCAGCAGCGGTGCTGTCCACGCGGGTACGACCCATCCGATCTCTCGAACGGTGGTTCTACCGCCGAGGGTCGCTCGCCCGAGTCGGACCCAGGCGACGATCATCAGAACGACGCCGAGCCATACGATGATGCTGGAGAGGATGAGACCATGACCGAAACGAAGCCATGACAGATGCATGGCTTCGAGCAGCGGGTCCTGACGCCTCACACTGCCTGCGCCGAAGCCACCGAAGGTGATGAGCGCGGCGCCGACCATACCCAGAACCGCGGCGTGCCCTTCTGGGCTGCGCAGGAACAGGGACAGATGTCGAACAGAGGACCTGCTCGGCTCTGCGGAGGGTGACGCGGTGTCGTGACTCGGGTCGGACCCGGCTGTGCCGGATGCTGCAGGACCCTGGACCGAGGACATCGCGGTATTCATCCTCCTCTCGGTGTCGCGCGGTGATGGCGGACGACGGGTGAACGGGGGGTTCACAGTCGATGGCCGCAGTCAGTTTAGTGGGTAGACCTAGTGGATCCGAACCATCCCGGTCCCCGCCGGTATGTCACGGTGTGCCGTAGATGCGCTCCGCGGCCAGTTTGCCCGACACGAGCACGGTCGGCACGCCGACGCCTGGTGTCGTGGCCGATCCGGCCAGGACCACGTTGTCGAGTCCTCGAACGACGTTCTGTCTGCGGAACGGGCCTGTCTGGCGGAAGACGTGAGCCGAGGAGAACGGGCTACCGAGGAGCATTCCGCGGTCGGCCCACGTTTGCGGCGTATCCACGCGATCCACGGTCATGGTCGTTACGTCTGGGTACCCGCGCCGTTCCAACTCCTGCTGGATTTCGCGGACGTAAGGATCCTGCAGTCGAGGCCAATCGAATGGTGCACTGCCGAGGTTCGGGCACGGTGCCAGCACAGACACCGGCTCGCAGGGCTCGCCGCCACGTTCGACGAGAAGCGACGCGTCGGTCACTGCAGGCCGAGTGATGAGCAGTGAAGGGTCTTCCATGAGCGCGCCCCGCCCCCGGCGAGCTGTGATCCGCGCGAACGTAGACGCCCATTCCGCACCGAAGTCGATCGTGTGATGCGACTTCGATGGCCACGTGTCGGTGATGCGAGTGGGGACCGTTCCGTGAAACACGACAGCCGACGGTGACACGGTCCCGTATCCACGTCGTCGACCGCGAGACGACACACCCGCACGGTCGAGCAGGGCGTCGACGACCGGTAGATCCGGAGTCAGGACAACTGCGTCGCACACGTAGTCGATGCCGTCGTTCGTGCGTACTGCAGTTGCTCGTCCTCCCTCGACCTGAATGTCGGACACGGCGGCGCCGGTGACCACAGTCCCACCGTTTCGGGTCACCGCGTCGGCCATCCCGGCGGCAATGGAGGCCATCCCGCCTGCCGGGAAGTACACCCCTAGCGAGGTATCCATGTGGGCGATCGCTCCGTACACGGCAAGGGCTTTGGCCGGAGCCATACCCGCGTAGAGCGCTTGAAACGTGAACACGCGGCGCAACCGCTCGTCCTTCAAGAATGTCTCCACCCGAGGGCCGAGTCGGCCGAAACCGCCGAGTCGGGTGAGGGTGAGAGTGTCGCGCAGCGCAGCAGACGAGGAGACGAGATCGAGGGGAGAGTCGAAGTTGGAATCGATGTAGCGGTCGAACTCCGCGTCGAAGATCGACGCCAGCCACTGCCGAAGCGCCCGATACCCTTCCGCTTCAGCAGCGCCGCACTTCTTTGCGACTTCCTCTGCCATCGCCTCGGGGTCGGAATAGACGTCGATGGAGGTGCCGTCGGCGTAGCGCGTGTGGTAGCTCGGCGACAGTGCACTCAGCGAGATCTTCGGTGAGACCGTGTCGAAGGATTCTCCGACGGCGGCGAGAGCAGATTCGATGAGATCGGGCATCGTGAGAACGCTTGCACCGTTGTCGATCTCGTAGAGAATCGAACCGTCGTCGCCGGGCACGGGGTACACCCCGACTCGGCCGCCGACCGTGTCCTCTCGCTCCAGGACCGTGACGTTTCGGCCCGCGCCGATGAGGTGTAGGGCTGCCGAGAGTCCGGCGAGGCCCGCCCCTACCACTACGATGGAGTCAGTCTGTCCGCTGATGGAACGCACGTCAGCCTTTCGTCGTTTCCAGCCGATCAATGTCAGTACGTTCGCTGCGTTGCGGCGATCGCCATGTGTCGTAGTCGACTCGCTGCCTGTGTTTCCACGGCACCCGCGTCCAGTGTTGCCATCGCCCGCTCGGTCAGGTCCGAGATACGTCGCTCCACGTCGGCGACGGCTCCCACGTCGGTCAGGGCCGCTCGCACTCGGCCGATTCCGTCCTCGTCGAGGTGCGCGTCGCCGAGGCTCGTCCGCAACAGAGCCGCGGATCGAGGATCGGCCTCGTCAGCACGGGACATACCCGTCGCCATCAGCACGGTCCGCTTGCCCTCGCGGATGTCGTCGCCGGATGGCTTTCCGGTGACCGCAGGGTCGCCGAACACTCCGAGCAGATCGTCCCGAAGCTGGAATGCAATACCGATGTCCGTGCCGAACGAGCGGTACGTGGAAATCAGGTCGGGGGATGCGTCGGCGAGTACGGCGCCGAGATGAAGCGGGCGCTCCACGGTGTATGCGGCAGTTTTGTAGCGGTTCACCCTCATGGCAGCCTCCACCGACTCGTCCAGACCGGCCTCGGCCTCGATGTCGAGGAGCTGACCACCGAGTACCTCGGTTCGCATCGCCGACCAGACAGGCGAGACCCGAGTGGCCGCATCGGCGTCGATTCCGGATTCCCGGAGCATGTCGTCGGCCCAGCACAACGCGAGATCGCCTAGCAGAATCGCTGCCGATTCGCCGAAGCGGGCGGAGGAGCCGGACCACCCTGCATCACGGTGGCGGTCGGCGAAGCCGATATGGACTGTGGGAAACCCACGCCGGGTGATCGAGGCGTCGATGATGTCGTCGTGGATCAACGCGCACGCCTGAACCAGTTCGAGTGCCGAGCACGCACGGATCACCGAAACCGCCTGGCCGCTTGCAGGGTCGCCTCCCGCGCCGAGCCACGCGGTCCAGGCGAAGGCAGGACGAATGCGCTTGCCGCCACGGAGGACGAATTCGGTCAGCTCCTCGACCGCCGCTACGTAGCCACCACCCACGACGGCAACATGTTCGCTCCTGGATTCGAAGAACTCGATCAGTGCCGACTCGACGAGTTCACGTGGTGTCGACGTGCCACCCGCGACAGCGGTGACGAGTCGACCGTGTGGGTCGGTGGATTGAGCCATGGTCAGTTTCCCGGACAGGAGATCCTCCAGTCGATCCGAAAGTGCGTGGATGCTCTTCAACTTTAGCTGCCGACGTGGCGTGCACCGTCGGTGCTGGGTCGTCGTCGCCGGTGTCTGCAGAGGAACCTATGATGAGGCAGTGACATTCGATGCCGTCAGGGGGCGGTCGAGCGACGGGTGGGAGACTCGAACTCCCTCCATAGTCGACCGTCTGCGCACTGATGCGTCGGCGCCGATTCCTTTCTCGGTGGAGTTCTCACCTCCTCGGGACGAGGCCGCGGAGGCCAGACTGTGGCGTGCGGTGCGCGAGTTCGAGCAGATGCGGCCCGCATTCGTGTCCATGACCTACGGCGCCGGTGGGTCGACGCGCGATCGGACGGTGCGTGTCACCGGACAGATCGCAGAAGAAACGACTTTGCTGCCGGTCGCCCACCTCACCGCGGTGTCGCACAGTGTCGACGAGCTCCGGTCGATGGTCGGCGCTTACGCAGACCGCGGAATCTCGAACATCCTCGTGCTCCGCGGCGACCCACCGGGTGATCCCCTCGGGCATTGGGAGAAGCACCCGGAGGGTGTGGAGTACGCGGAGGAGTTGGTCAGTCTCGTCCGAGAGCTGGGCGACTTCCATGTCGGTGTCGCGTCGTTCCCCGAGGGGCACTATCGCGCGGTCGATCTCGACCAGGACACGCGAGTTCTGGTGGACAAGCTTCGTGCGGGCGCCGAGTACTCGATCACGCAGATGTTCTTCGATGTCGACGACTACTTGCGCCTGCGCGATCGAGTGGTGGCGTGCGATCCGGAGCAGGGTGCGAAGCCCATCATTCCTGAGATCATGCCGATCACGTCGCTGCGTACCGTCCGTCGCGCGCTTGCACTGTCCGGTTCCGCACTTCCCAAGTCGCTCGACGACCGTTTCACTGCGGCAGCAGGGACCGGGCCTGAGGAAGACCGGGCAGCGGTGCGTGAAGTCGGCATCGCCTTGGCGACAGAGATGGGTGAGCGCCTCATCGCCGAGGGTGCTCCGGCGCTGCACTTCATCACGTTGAACTTCGCGCGGGCTACTCGTGAGGTTCTGGCCAATCTCGGTCTCTGCGCAGCGAGGGTCTGAGCGCCCCTCGCAATCGACTGGGCCGGTGGTGGGGCCTAAAGTAGTGGCCTTCCCTTCCATCTGGTCGATCCGTTTCGGTGTCGTCGCATCGAATTCACGGTGAGCGCGCCGTAGATCGCGACCGAGAGCGGATGCGCTGTCGAGACGATCGTGGTCCGGAGCAGCGAGGTTTCGGCCCTTGATTCTGCGCGTGCGGACACCACTCGCGCCGCGACGGCGGCGAGATAGCCGCCGATTCCCCATGCTCTTGTCGCCCCCGCTCCGAATACGGCAGCTAGGGGCGGGGCGAGATAGGCCAGCGAGATCGTGCCGAGAACTGCGGTAGATCCTACCGGCCCTCCGTAGGCACTCCACAACCAGCGTGTATATCCGTCGCGGACAGCCGACCAGCCGTCGTACATGCGGCAGCGAACGAACCCGCCGCCGGACACCAGCACGGTGCGTTCCCCTGATCGGCGCAGGGCGCGCGCGATATCGAGGTCCTCGGTCGGACTGTTCGCGACGCAGTCGTGCCCGCCGATCGAGCGATAGGCCGCCGCGTCGAACATCAAGAATTGTCCGCAGGCCACCACCGTCGACGGCATGGATGACGCGTTGGCTGCGCGAATGGGAAGAGTCGACATCCAGGAAAAGCTCAGCAACGGCTGCACGAGTGCTTCGGCGAGGGTGCCGGTCTCCTGTCTCGGCCACGGGCTGACAAGAGCTGCTCGGCTGGAACGCAACTCCGCTACCGCGGCTGCGACTGCGCTCGTTTCGAGTCGGACATCGGCGTCCACGAACGCTATGCAGTCGATGGGCTCGGCGAACGCGAGTTCGCCGAGCGTGCGACATGCGGCTGCCTTGCCGGTCCACCCGGCAGGGGGGTCGGATTCGGAACGAACGAGACGGAATCGTGGGTCCGATCCGATCACGGAGGCGGCGGCATCGAACGTGCCGTCGGTCGACCCGTCGTCGAGAACGATGACGCGCAGTCGGCGGCACTGGGTTTGGTCGCGCAGGTCGCGGAGCAGGTTCGGTAGTCTCGGGGCTTCGTTCCTGGCCGGTATGCACACGACGATGGAGGCATCGGCGTCTCTGTCGGGACGTTGAAGTGCGCGTAGCGTGCGTGCATTGACGATGGTCGTCGCCGCGGACAAGCCGGACAGGACGGCACCGGCCACGACTGCCCGGCGCGTGAGCACCGCGACATCGATCACGCAGAAGTGTCGCGACTCGGAACTGTCTCCGAGGTCGCCGAATCCCGGCGTCGGACGGGAGGATTGCGCGTCACCCAGGCCATAGCGCCGACGATCGCGGCAACGCCGATGGTGACGCCGCCCACGATTCCGGCCCACCCCGCGAAGCTGCGGGTGTTCGGATCCGGGTAGTTGACCTCGGCACGCATCGATGTCACTTCACCCGCGGGGAGCTTCCAGGTGATGATGTTGTCGCCGTCGCGAGTGCCGTTCGTCGTCCCTATCCGAGCGGGAAAGGCGATGGTGAACTGCACGTCGGTGCCTTGGACCGGAACGGACTGCAGGTCCGCCTTGCCGTCGAGAGTCACCGTGTCGCCGGACCGTTGCAGCACCAACTGGTAGCTTCCGATCGCCTGCTCGGACATCGAGCCGAGGGTTTGCACGTCACCGAAGGACAGGTCGCTGAATCGCGCCTCGCTGCCGACGTACCCATCCTGCCGGTACTCGCTGACACGAATCTTGTTCGCCAGCGACGACGGCGCAGTCAACTGAGGTCCGGTGTCGGAATCCGAAGTCGGTATTGTCGCCGCGACAATCTGACCCGAGACCCGATCGTCGGCCGAGACGCCCATCGACACCTGCGCCCGGAGGCAACCGGTCAGTAGCGGCGCAATGAACAGTGCCAGCGCGAACGCGGACAGTAGTCGGCGACGGTTACGGGATCTACCTTCACAGGATGTCGACTGCACAGCGACATCGTGCCAGACGAGCGACGGCTTCGACGTCACGGAGGTGCTCAGAGCACAGGCGTGGCCGGGCTCGATCTCCGTTCGAGGATCCACGCCCACAGCAGCGGGACGCCGACGACTCCCATGACGACGAACCCGTATACGGCAGAGAACCGCAGCTCGGGTCCGGTAAGCAGAACGGCGTGCGCGAGCGCGGATCCAAGCCAGGTCCACACGAAGAGAACGATGGGTACGGTGTCGGACTCCGTGGGCTGCATCCGGCGCGTCGGACGGAGCGGAGCTGCAGTGTCGCGTTCCGTGACGGCCTCCAGGATCGCGGCCATCAGCAGCGCAACCAGGAACCATCCGAAGTAGTTACTGATCGGAATCGACGGTAGGCCTGGCAGTCCGGTGATCGGTGACGTCCACGTCCACTGCCCGTCGGTCACCATCTGGGTGTCGAGGTACAGGTCCCAACCCACCATGCCGATGGCCGTGAAGATCACCCGGTGGATCGCAGTCTTCGTCGGGGATGCGCCAGTTCTCTTCAACACGTAGGTCACCGCACACCAGACCGGGTAGAAACCGGCAGTCCATGCCAGCGGAACCACCGCAGGTACGCCGACGATTCCTGGCCCGAGGCGGTCGGTGGCGTAGTAGTAGCTCCCGAACGGAAACCCGGTTGCCGTGCCGACCATCTCCGCTGCCAGACCGATGCCGGCAGTGACGACGAACATGATGGCAGCCCACTTCGGGCCGCGCGCAACCACGGCGTGCGTGATTGCGGCCGCAGCCAGGAAACCGACGACGGCGACAGTGACCAAGTCACGGGCCGACCCTGACACGAGTGGGTAGACGATCTGCGCACCGATCGCACATCCGGCAAGGGCAACGACAACCTTGTTCATCGGACGCGTTCGCCGAGCCAGCGACGGACACGGCCGGCACGGCTGTCCGCGATAGCGATTCTTGCTGCGCTTCGTCCACTCGCGGCCGAGACGCCGCCGCCCGGGTGAGTCGATGCGCCGGTGAGATAGAGCCCGCGAGCGCCCGGGACCCGGTGCTGGGCAAGCTGTGGAATCGGGCGCCACATCATCATCTGGTCCAACGACATCTCCACGTGCATGATATTTCCTCCGATCATCCCCAGTTCGCGTTCGATATCCGTGGGCGACTGAACATGCCGGTGCAGTACCGATTCGCGAAAGCCGGGAGCGTACGACTCCAGCTGATCGACGATTCGGTCGGCCTCGGTTTCGGCGAGGTCGCCCGGATGCACGTCGTTCTCGGAGTTGCGCCACTGCCTTCCCCCCGACAAAGTATGCGGGTGCCATTGCGACCATAGCGAAATTTGATGCTCGCCCTCCGGTGCCACACTGGGTTCGATTGCGGTGAAAGACATTCCGAGAACCGCTGGCTGTGGGGGCAACTCGCCGGCGAGAGCGCTGCCGTGAGCGAGACGCAACTGGGCGCGGTCACGGACGAGCAGTTGCAGGCCCGAGGTCGCGGACTCGGCACCCGGGTACCGGGGGAGTGCTGACGTCGCGAGGCGGACGGCCATCCCGAGTCCCGGACCGACGCGGATTCCTCGACGCCAAGATTCGATCTGCCGAGGATCGTGACCACCGGCCGCCAAGAGGTCCAACGTGGTCAGGATGTGGCATCCCGCGACGACCATCTTGCTGCGAACCATCCGTCCCGATCGGGTTCGCGTAGTCCAGTGGTCGAGAGAGGGCGTCAACGATTCGACGGCGTCACCGAGCGTGACCTGGCCGCCGTCCGTCTGCAGTTTCGATATCAGTGCCTCGACCAGCGCGCCGCTGCCACCGACCGCCCGAGCCGGCGGAACAGTGTGCATCAGCGCAGCGAAACCGACCATCGGCGCCGTTCCCGGCTCGGACATCGGCGGACCTGATTGAGCGCCGAACCACGCCAGCGCCGCCTTGAGTCGTTCGGACGAGAACAGCTCGTCGAGCAGGGCGTCGCCGGTGGTCAGGAATTCGCGAGACAGAGCGCTGCCGCCGGCTGGGGCGTCGAGTCCCCAGAACGAGCGAAGCAGATTGCCGCCTGACGGTGGCGCTGAGAATGCTCGCATCGTCCGCGCGCTCCGAGGTCCCCATTTGTCGACGAATCGACGGTAGGCGCGAGCATCGGCGCCGCCGCACGCCCGCGCCACGGACTCGCACGTGGCGTCAAGGTCTCGGTGAAAGACGATGGCAGGCTCATCCGTTCCCGGTGCACCCGGTGCACATGCCCACGGGTCGCATTCGATGTACCGCAGCCCGTGGTCGGACAATGCCAGTTCTTCGATGACCCCGGTATGACGAACCATGATGTGCGCCGACGAACCCCTGTCGACGCGATGGCCGGGGAAACGTTCGACGGAGGACACTCCGCCGCCCGCGATCGAATCCTTCTCCAGGACCTCGACGGACAAACCGGCGGCGGCGAGATAGCAGGCAGAGGTCAGGGCGTTGTGGCCGGAGCCAACAACCACAACGTCGATCACCGCTCCAGGCTATAGGTCAGTGTCGAACACCGAGGTGGAGGCTCATTCGAACGGTAGAGAGCGAGCGAGGACGGCGAAAGGCCGCCGATCTCCGGCGAACGTGAAATTCCGTAGAACGTCCTCGAAACCGAGTCTGCGATACAGACGCCAGGCCCGATTGTTCTCGCCCTCGACTTCAGGTGTGGAGAGCAGCACGCTACGTTCGGGCCGACCGGAGAGCAGACGGCGGGTCAACGCGTCGCCGAGTCCGTGTCCCTGCGCACGTGGGGACACGTGTAACTCGGTCAGTTCGAAGTAGTCGGCAAGGATGAAGTCGGCGTGCTCGGCACTCACACCTGACCTCAGCAAACCGTCTCGGACCTGCTGATGCCACCACTGATGGCGCGCTCCTCGATACCCGTATGCGACGGCCACCAGCGGGGACTCCTCAGTGGGGAGGATGGCGCCGACGCCTCGCCATCCGGGTCGCAGCACATGCTCGGACCACATCGGCGCGCGGTGGTATTCGGTGCCCTGTGGGTATCCCATCGCGTCGACGTAGATCGCCAGCGCCTCGGGGAGTCGTCGGCGGATCTCCTGGGCGGACAGGTCGACCAGGTACGGGGTCGTTTCCGCATCGGTAGCGACTGTTCTCAACCTTTCCTTGACTACTTGTCGGTGTGCACAGCTATATTGAATATGTCGAACGGATGTTCGATGTCGGTGATCCGGCGATGACTCCGAGGGAAGCGGGGCTCGCTGGACCACCGACCATAGATCGTCGTCGACGTCCGGACGTGTCGGATCTGCAGTACCGAACGACGACTCCAACGGGAGGTGTTCGAGTATGGCCACGAAAGTTCTTGCCGAAATGCGTCCGCCGGTGTCGCCGCGTGCGCGAGTTCTACTCGGTCGAGCGGATGCGTTGCTGTCCGGTTCTGTCGGCGCGGACACGGTGTCCGATCAGTTCCTCGACTGCTACATGGCTGCCTTGCGGGGCGCCGCCGCGATTCTGGAAGCGGCGCCGATCTCCACCTCGCGCGCTCGATCGCGTAGCGCGTGGGTCCTTCTGGCCAAGGCGGCTCCTGCACTCGAATCCTGGGCCGAGTACTTCTCCGGGTTCTCCGCCACGAGGGCTGCGCTGCAAGCGGGTGTGTCGCGGTCGATCGATGCGAGCGCGACGGACGAGTTCTACCGCGAGGTCGGGCGATTCCTTCACGTGGTCGAGGACTTCATCGGTGCCGAGTCTCGGCTCGACCGCGTTGCCTCCTATCCACGATCGATGTCCGCCTGAAACGTCCCGATACGGTGTGTTCTGTACGTGCTGATGCCGAATCTGCGTCCGAAGGTTCGTCGGAAGCATCCGGTTCTTGGGCAGGACTTGATCGCTGTACAGGGAAACTTTGGACATTCTCAGGAACACATCGACCGAGTAGGTGGTAAGCAGTCGATTCTGCTCGTATTATTGACAACAGGTAGCCGCCAAGGTCAGCTTCCCGTCGTTTCGCACCCGAAATGACTTTCAATATCTGTGCAGGGGGAGGTACCGTGCCACTCTCCGAGCACGAGCAGCGCATGCTCGACCAGATCGAGAGCGCTCTCTACGCCGAGGATCCCAAATTCGCGTCTCACGTGAGAAGCGGCCGTATGCGTACGGCTTCGAGCAAGCGTCGCTTTCAAGCGGCGGCTTTGTTCGTCTTGGGGCTTGTTCTACTTGTTGCCGGGCTGGCGTTGCCGTTCAAGCCCGGTGGATTCCCGGTCGTCAGTCTTGTCGGCTTCGCCTTCATGTTCGGGGCCGGGGTTCTGTTTCTACTCGGTGGGCCTGGGAAGGGCGGATCGGCGCCACAGGAAGACGCTTCGTCGAGCGGCGCAGCCGACTCGAGGAACTCAGGGCAGAAGCCCAAGCCGAAAACCGGGCGCAAGGGTGGCGGTTTCACGTCGCGGATGGAGGATCGTTTCCGACGGCGATTCGAACAGGAGTAGTCGGCCCAGCCCGGCTGGTTCCAACTGTCCATAAGCAACGTTCGAGAAGCATGAAGTACATATCGGGCGCTCAGTAGCACGAGAGCCAAGCCACGAGAGCGGTGCCTACCTAAGGGTAGGCACCGCTCTTGTGGTTTTTGGTGTCGGCATAGCTGTTTCGGAGCACGGGCGCCTCTGATTCAGGTCTCTTCGCCCACCTCTCCCCACCCGACGGCTGCGCGGAACCCTTGATCCCCACTTTCACCCACCGCTACGCCATTTCTCGGTCGCCATGCCTCGCATGCGTTCATGAGCTGGAGTTTTGCGGTACGGCCGGATGGCGCGATGTGTTGCATCGGGTCGCTGTCCTACTCCCGGGAAAAGTTTCTCCACAATGAACCACTAAGCTGACCTGCAGATCTTGGTTCAAATCCCAAGAATTTCTTCCTGCTGGGATTGATAGTGGGGGAAAGTGGGGTAAAGTGGTGACAGCGGAGAGAGTGGGAGGTGTCGAGTGTTTCTCGGTACCTACACGCCCAAGCTCGACGAGAAAGGTCGGCTCACCTTGCCGGCGAAGTTCCGTGAGGCGTTGGAGGACGGGGTGATGGTGAGCAAAGGGCAAGATCACAGCCTCGCGATCTACACCCGAGAGGCCTTCGCCGAAAAGGTCAGGAAGCTGACCGAAGCGTCACGCTCCAATCCGGTTGCCCGCTCGTACATACGGCAATTGGGTGCAGGTACGGACGAGCAGAAGCTCGATGGACAGGGACGCATCACCCTCAGCCCTGATCATCGGCGGTACGCGGATCTGGAACGCAATGTCGTCGTCAACGGTTCGATCGAGTTCATCGAAATCTGGAACGACGAGGCTTGGGCTCGCTACTCGGCCGAGAGTGAGCAGAGCTTCTCGGACGCAATGGACGAGTCCTTGGAAGGGATTTTGTAAACCGCCTTCGGTCAACAGTCGAGTGCCGCGAGGCCTCTGCCCGATCAGAACCCTGACGTTCTTCCCCAACGCCAGGTTTCGCAGATCAGGACCCTGACGTTCTTCCCCAACGCCAGGTTCCTATCGGACAGGGACCTCGACGCATTCGACACCATCATCTTTACCTACTGCGCGCTGAGCCGGAGGGCGCGCAGAAGCACGACCGGGAGGAATCATTGTGGAAGGCGAATCGACATCGCCCGTCCCGGACAGCGCTCGTCGGAAGCCCGGAGCAGCCGGAAGCTCGAAGCCCAAACACATTCCGGTGCGCCTCGAGCGCGCAGACCAATTGCTCGGCCCGGCTCTGACCGCCGCCGCTCATCGTGGCGAGTCGCCGATAATGATCGACGCCACCCTCGGTCTCGGTGGGCACTCGGAGCACTTCCTTCGGACGTACCCCACTGTGCGGCTCATAGGACTCGATCGCGATCCCGACGCACTGGAACGGGCACAAGCGCGACTGTCCGAGTTCTCGGACAGAACGACTTTCGTGCACACGACATACGACGGAATCGCCGACGCGCTGGAAAGCGCCGGGCTCGAGCCGATCGATTCGGTGCATGCCATCTTGTTCGACCTGGGTGTCTCCTCGATGCAGCTCGACGAGGCAGACCGAGGTTTCGCGTACTCCGTCGATGCTCCGTTGGACATGCGCATGGACCCGACTGTCGGCCTCACGGCAGCGGACGTGCTCAACACGTACTCGCACGGAGAAATCGCACGAGTACTCAGCACATACGGCGAGGAACGGTTCGCGGGTCGTATCGCCTCGGCAATTCTCCGGCGGCGTGAGTCGGAGCCGTTCACTACCAGTGCAGCTCTGGTGGAGTTGCTCTACTCGTCGATTCCAGCAGCCACACGGCGCACAGGTGGGCACCCGGCGAAGCGCACCTTCCAGGCATTGCGGATCGAAGTGAACAGCGAACTCGACTCGTTGGAGGCCGCGGTCCCTGCGGGTCTCGACGCATTGACCGTGGGTGGACGGGTGGTGTTCATGTCCTATCAGTCGCTCGAAGACCGGGTTGTGAAGAAAGAACTGGCACCGCGGATCAAATCCCGTAGCCCCGAGGGCCTTCCCGTCGAGCTCCCGGGAATGGGCCCGGAGTTCCGCCTCCTGACCAAGGGCGCCGAACGCGCGTCCGACCAAGAGATAGAAGAAAATCCGCGTTCGGCACCTGTGCGCTTGCGCGCGGCCGAGCGAATTGCGAGGAGATCGGCATGACAATTACCTCCAGTTCGCCACGTACGAAGCGTCGGCCTCGGTCTACCGGATCCGCGCCAGGATCGGGTCGCTCGGGGGCAGCCTCACGTGCGTACGAGCGTCGGCAGCAGCGTGCCGTATCGCTCGGCGGGGAATCGGTTTCCGGTAGTCATGCGACCGCGCGCACCGGACTGTCGACCACAGCAATCACTGCGCGTATTCCGTTCGTGGCGTTGATCATCGGGTTGTTGTCACTCGGTCTCGGGTTGACCCTTCTGCTCACGACGAGGTCGGCGGGGGACTCGTACGATCTCTCCGAAGCCAAATTGCAGAACGAGCGTCTCGTGCAGGAACGCGCTTCTCTGCAGCGTGATGTCGAACTGGCCGACTCCGCTCCCGAGTTGGCGCGCAAAGCTGCTGAACTGGGCATGATTCCGGCGTTGAACGCGGCACGGATCGTCGTGGGCGAAGACGGAGCGATCCAGGTGGTCGGTACTCCGGCGCCCGCGCAGGGCAACCCTGTTGCCCCGTTGGATCCGGTCGAGTCGCAGGGGACTTCGCAATCGTCGAACTCCGAGGCGCGAAATTCGTTGCAGCCGAGAAACCAGGCATCGAGTCCGGCGCGATCCGCGTCGGCACCGGGTGGGACCCGGTCTGCGAGTGGTTCCTCGGGGACCGTAATCCCACCAGTCACTTCCGCCACGCCGAACGCATCGAATAACGCGCCAAGCGCAGCCCTCGGTGAACAATTGGTTCCCATGAGCATCCCGTCGGCAAGTCCTTCGGATAGTCGGCAGTGACCAGGCCGACCACCGGGGCGCCTCGCCGTACGCCGTTGCCGCGAAATTCGGTGCGTGGCAACGCAACGGCCCAGGGCCGTCGCCCTGCGGCGTCCCGCAGGCAGGGAAGTCATCCCGTTCGTCCGCGTCCGCGCAGTCGATTCGATGCATCGTCCTTTGTCTTCCGAAATGGCTTCGGCCGAATCGTCATGTTCGGAGTTCTCGCTGTCGTTGCTCTTCAGCTGCTGTGGATCATGGGCGTCGACGGACACCGTCTGTCGGCCCAGGCGGCGTCCCAGCGCACGACGACACTCGTCGACCCAGCCACTCGCGGTTCCATCACGGACCGAAACGGCAAGCCGATCGCATTCACGATGGAAGCGAAAGCGCTTACTTTTCAACCTGTTCGAGTGCGCAAAGAACTGGACGAGGCGCGCGCGAAGGATCCGACCAAGCCTGCAACCGACGACAGGCTTGCCGAAATCGCCGCGGGAATCCACGACGAATTGGGCGACATCGCCAACGAGAAGGACATTCTCGCGAAGTTGAAGAGCGACGACACGTTCACGTACCTCGTGCGCGGGGTCGACTCGACGATCGCCACCGACATCAGTGAGAAGTTCGGCGAAGTCGGCCTCGAACGCCAGGACATCCGTGAATACCCCGGTGGATCGCTCGCCGCCAACATCGTCGGCGCCACCGGGTGGGACGGGCACGGTCTGCTCGGGCTGGAAGATTCACTCGACTCGACGCTGGCCGGAACCGATGGTTCGCAGACCTACGATCGGGGATCCGACGGGGCTGTCATCCCGGGCAGCTGGCGGGACAAGCAAACGGCAGTCAACGGATCCGGCGTCGAATTGACCATCGATGCAGACCTGCAGTACTACGTCCAGCAGCAGGTTCAACTCGCCAAGGATCTGTCCGGTGCGAAGAATGCATCGGCATTCGTGCAGGACGCGCACACCGGCGAAGTGTTGGCCATGTCCAACGACAACACGTTCAATCCTGGCATCGGGGTCGGCAACAACGACGCGAACAAGGAGATGGGCAACCTCGCCGTTTCCACGCCGTTCGAACCTGGCTCGGTCAACAAGATCGTCACAGCTGCTGCCGCGATCGAGTACGGGCTGACGACTCCCGACGAAGTCCTCCAGGTGCCCGGCAGCATCTTCATGTCAGGTGTCTCGGTCAAGGACGCATGGGACCACGGCGTAGCCCCGTACACATCGACCGGAGTGTTCGGGAAGTCTTCGAACGTCGGCACCCTGATGCTCGCTCAGCGAGTAGGCGAGGACCGGTACGCCGATATGCTTGCCCGATTCGGGCTGGGTCAGCGAAGCGATGTCGGACTGCCCGGTGAAAGTGCCGGAAGTGTGCCCAGCCGCGACCAATGGTCCGGTGGCACGTTCGCCAACCTGCCCATCGGACAGGGCCTGTCGATGACGTTGCTGCAGATGACCGCGATGTATCAGGCGATCGCGAACGACGGGATGCGCATCCCTCCTCGAATCGTCAAGTCGACCGTGGATCCCGGGGGCAACAGGACCGAGACGGAGCAGCCGGAGGGCGTGTACGTCGTGAGCCCACAAACGGCATCGACGGTTCGCGACATGTTTCGTGCGGTCACGCAGGACGACAACGGAAATCAGCGCGGTACCGGCGTCGCTGCAGGAATCCCCGGCTATCAGATCAGCGGCAAGACCGGCACCGCACAGCAGGTGGACCCGGCATGTAAGTGCTACTCCAACTCGAACTACTGGATCACCTTTGCCGGTATCGCACCGGCGGACGATCCGCGCTACGTGATCGGAATCATGCTCGACGCACCCACACGGAGCGCCGACGGGTCCGGTGGCCAGTCGGCAGCGCCTCTGTTCCACAACATCGCCAGCTGGATGCTTCAGCGCGACAGTGTTCCATTGTCAGCAGAGAGTCCGAAACTCGTCCTGCAGGCTGACTGACCCCACCGGCACCCTCAGCCGTGGGTCGGGGGTTCGACCGTCGAACACTCGCCGGTAACCTGACACGTCGGCCTTGCGCGCCGAACCGTTGCGTGAAGGCGTGCTCGGCTCGTCCGCGCGCGAGCCGCAGCCTACTTTCGTAGTCGAGCAGAAAGGAGCACAGTGTCCGTGCCAGCAGAGCCGCAGCCTGCTCCGTCGTCGTCTCGCCCCTCGAGGCCACCACAGACCCCGGTCGAGAACATCGCCGCCGCCGCGGCGGCCGAATTCGTACCGGCAGCGGACGGAGTGCAAGGACTCGTCACGGGCGTCGAACTTCGTGCTCAGGGAATCCTTGCCGGGGACCTGTTCGCTGCGCTGCCCGGATCGTCGGCGCATGGCGCATCGTTTGCGTCCGACGCGATCGAGCGGGGTGCCGTCGCGATCTTCACAGACAGGGCCGGCCTCGGCATCGTCCGAGAACAGTTCGACCGGCTGCCGGTGCCCGTCCTGGTACACGAGCATCCGCGAACCGTGCTCGGTCGAGTTTCCGCGCTTGTCTACGGCAACCCGTCGGAGAAGATGACGGTCATCGGAATCACCGGTACGTCGGGCAAGACAACGACGGCGTACCTGTTGGAAGCCGCCCTGAGTGCCGCCGGCCGGCGCACCGGGCTGATCGGCACCATCGAAACCAGGATCGCGGGCATGCGGGTACCGAGTGCGCTCACCACCCCGGAAGCGCCGCATCTTCATGCCTTGTTCGCATTGATGGTCGAACGCGGCCTCGACACCGTCGTGATGGAAGTCTCCAGTCACGCGCTCTCGCTCGGCCGGGTGGACGGCACTGTGTTCTCGGTCGGTGCCTTCACCAACCTGTCGCAGGATCACCTGGACTTCCACGACACGCTCGAGGAGTACTTCCTCGCCAAGAGCAGACTGTTCGCAGCCGGTTCACGGGTACGGACGCGATCGGCTGTGGTGTGTGTCGACGACGTCTGGGGCAGGCGGATGGCGGAGATCGCCGACTCTGCCGGATCGGCCGTGCTCACCGTGTCGGTGAACGCGAACTCGGATTGGACAGTGAAGGACTGGTCGAAGGATCCGACCGGCAATCAGTCCTTCACACTCGTCGAACCATCGGGTAGTCGTCATGCAGCATCGATTCGTCTGCCCGGACGCTACAACGTCGCCAACGCGGTCTTGGCCGCGGCGATCTGCGCGGCCGCAGGAGTCGACGTGCAGCGAGCGATCGACGGGATGGCGGAAGTGGACGTTCCTGGGCGCGTTCAGCGAATTTCACGAGGCCAAGATTTCTTGGCGGTCGTCGACTACGCGCACAAGCCCGCCGCAGTGGAGGCAGTGATCGAAACGCTCCGCGAACAGGCCGACGGAAGAATTGCGGTTGTCCTCGGAGCCGGCGGTGATCGTGACAAGGCCAAGCGGCCGCTGATGGGTGCAGCAGGTGCCAGAGGAGCAGATCTGCTGGTCATCACCGACGACAATCCGCGTTCCGAGGACCCGGACGTCATCCGTGAGGCAGTGCAGGCTGGAGCTCTCGAGGTCGCCGAGGACATTCGAGCCGAGGTCAGAAACGTTGCCGGTCGAGGTTCCGCAATTGCCGAGGCGGTCCGGTGGGCACGCGAAGGAGACGTCGTTCTCGTGGCGGGCAAAGGCCACGAGACAGGACAGGACATCGGCGGAGTGAAGTACCCCTTCGACGACAGGGTCGTACTGGCCGACGCCATCGATCGCAGGATCGCAGAAGAAGCAAGGGCCGGCTCGTGAAAGCACTGACCATCCAGCAGATCGCCGACATCGTCGGTGGTGAACTGCACGACGTCGACAACCCAGCACTCTTGGTCGACGGCTCGGTCGAGTTCGATTCACGCAAGGTCGGTGCCGGCGGGCTGTTTCTCGCCCTCCCCGGTGCGCGCGTCGACGGGCACGAACACGCGCGTGCCGCAATCGATGCCGGGGCAGCTGTGGTGCTTGCGGCCCGACCGGTCGGCGTACCGGCCATAGTGGTCGAACCGGCCCCGCACGACGGGCGTGCGATGGCACTCGAGCACGATACGGACGGGTCGGGTGCGGCAGTATTGGCTGCGCTCAGTGCATTGGCGCGAGCGTCGGCTCTGGAACTCACCGCGAACACCGGACTGACGGTCGTCGGTGTCACCGGGTCCTCGGGGAAGACCTCGACGAAGGATCTGTTGGCGTCGGTGCTTCGGCCACTCGGTTCCGTGATCGCACCGCCCGGTTCGTTCAACAACGAACTCGGTCATCCGTGGACTGTGCTGCGCGCTGACGAATCGTCCGATTTTCTGGTCCTCGAACTGTCTGCGCGCGGCGTGGGCCATGTTGCTGCGCTGGCGCAGGCTGCGCCGCCTCGGATCGGCGTCGTCCTCAACGTGGGCACCGCACACCTCGGTGAATTCGGGTCGCGCGAGCGAATCGCGCTGGCCAAGGGCGAACTCGTCGAAGCGCTGCCGAGCGCGGCGGACGGTGGAGTTGCGGTGCTGAACGCCGACGATCGACTCGTGACGGAGATGCGGTCGCGGACTTCGGCGCGGGTGGTGACCGTCGGGATGTCGCCGGAAGCGGATATCCGTGCGGAGAACGTGTCTCTCGACGCCGATGCTCGTGCCCGATTCACGATGGTGACGCCGATCGGGCGAGTCGACATCGCGTTGGCAGTGCACGGCGAGCACCAGATTGGGAATTCGCTCGCCGCTGCCGCCGTCGCACTCGAATGTGGTGCCACTCTGGACCAGATCGCGGTCGCGCTCGCCGGTTCGGCCGCGGCGTCGGTGCGAAGGATGGACGTGCGCACCAGGACCGACGGGGTTACGGTCGTCAACGATTCCTACAACGCGAATCCCGACTCCATGCGTGCTGCCCTGAAAGCGTTGGTATCGATGTCGAGGTCGGGAACCGGCCCTCCACGCCGCACCTGGGCGGTGCTCGGGGAGATGGCGGAGCTTGGGCCGGAATCCGTAGTCGAACACGACGCGATCGGAAGGCTTGCAGTGCGGCTGGATGTCAGTCGATTGATCATCGTCGACTCCGGTCGGCCGACCAGAGCACTTCACCAGGGTGCTGTCATGGAAGGCTCCTGGGGCGAAGAATCGATGCTCGTTCCCGACCACGAGGCAGCAGTGGCAGTGCTGCGTGCCGAAGTGGAGTCGGGCGACATCGTCCTGGTGAAGGCATCGCAGTCGGTGGCGTTGTGGTCGGTAGCCGATGCACTTCTCGACGAGGGTGCGTCGTCGCGATCCGACGAAGGACAGCAGTCGGACGGTACGGACGGGGAGAGGGACATCATGACACCGGAGGAATCGCAGTGAGACAGATCCTCTTCGCGGGAGGTATCGCGCTCGCAGTGGCGATTCTGTTGACACCTGTGTTGATCAAGACGTTTTCCAAGCAGGGGTTCGGCCAGGAAATCAGGGTCGAGGGACCGGCGAGCCATCAGTCCAAGCGAGGGACACCCACGATGGGTGGAGTCGCCATTCTCGCGGGACTGTGGGCTGGCTACTGGGGCTCGCATCTGATCGGTATCGGATACGACGCGGACGGACCGTCCGCATCCGCCCTGCTGGTGCTGGGTCTGACGACCGTGCTCGGTCTCGTCGGATTTCTCGACGACTTCATCAAGATCCGCAAGCAGCGCAATCTCGGTCTGAACAAGACTGCCAAGTTGGTCGGTCAGTTGGTAGCCGCAGTCCTCTTCGGAATCCTCGCGCTGCAGTTCAAGGGTCCGAACGGGTTGACGCCCGCCAGTCAGCAGTTGTCCTACGTTCGCGATATCGCGACCGTGAGTCTCGGACCCATCGTGTTCATCGTGTGGTGCTACTTCCTGGTCACGGCGTGGTCGAACGCAGTGAACCTGACCGACGGACTGGACGGTCTCGCAGCAGGTTCGATGACGTTGGTTCTGGGCGCGTACACGGTGATCACCTTCTGGCAGTATCGGCAGGCCTGCTCCACGAACCCTGGCCCCGGTTGCTACGACGTGCGAGATCCTCTCGATCTCGCCCTGATCTGCGCGTCCGCAGCGGGAGCCTGCATCGGATTTCTGTGGTGGAACGCCGCGCCGGCGAAGATATTCATGGGCGATACGGGTTCGCTTGCTCTCGGCGGATTGATCGCCGGACTGTCCATCGTCACGCGTACCGAGCTGATCATGGTCGTCATCGCAGCACTGTTCGTCGCCGAAGCGGCATCGGTGGTCATCCAGGTTGCGGTGTTCCGGTCGAGTCGACGACGGGTGTTCCGCATGGCACCCTTCCACCATCACTTCGAACTCGCAGGTTGGGCAGAGACCACGGTAATCATCCGGTTCTGGTTGCTCGCCGCGATCGCATCGGCGGTGGGACTGGCGTTGTTCTACAGCGAGTACCTCGCCGCAGTCGGTGGGTAGGCAACCGTGTTCGACGACCTTCGATCCTTGAGTGGCAGAACTGTCCTCGTCGCCGGCGGCAGAGTGTCGGGTCTCGCGACGGTCGGCCCGCTTCGCGACCTCGGCGCCGAGGTCCTGGTCACCGATTCCGACGCCGGAGCCGTAGAGAAGGCTCGGGCGCTGGGCGTCGGAGGAATACTGCAGGACGACCTGTTGGCAGACGACGTCGCATTCGACGACATCGCACTGGTAGTCACCAGCCCCGGATTGAGGCCGGATGCACCGGTTCTCGCTGCTGCAACCAGCCGAGGCGTGCCCATCTGGGGTGACGTCGAGTTGTCGTGGCGAGTCGATTGCGCGGGCGTGTACGGTCCACCCACCCAGTGGCTCGTGGTCACCGGGACCAACGGTAAGACGACCACGACGTCGATGTTGGCGTCGATCCTCGATTCGGCCGGTCTTGTCGGCGCGGCGTGCGGGAACATCGGCCTGCCCATCCTCGACGCACTGCGGTCGAATCCGCACCCAGCGGTGCTCGCGGTCGAGCTGTCGTCGTTCCAACTCTTCTGGGCGCCTTCGGTTCGGCCAGCGGCGGGCGTCGTACTCAACATCGCCGAGGACCATCTCGACTGGCACGGCGGCATGGACGGTTACACGCAGTCCAAGGCGCGTGCGCTGACCGGGGGAGTCGCGGTGGTCGGTCTGGACGATGCGCGGGCGGCGGCCCTCGCACCCACCGCGGGCGCAGATCGCGTTGTGGGGTTCCGCCTCGGCGAGCCCGCGACGGGCGAACTCGGAATCGTGCAGGGCTACCTGGTCGACCACGCGTTCGGCGACGCCGAACGCCTGGTGTGTGCGGACGAGGTGGTGCCGTCCGGCCCCGCGGGGCGCATGGACGCGTTGGCGGCGGCTGCGCTCGCTCGATCGATCGGAGTGTCCGCTGAGGCGGTGGCGGATGGCTTGCGGACGTATCAGGTGGGTCCACATCGAGCGGCAGTGGTCCGGGTGATCGACGGGGTGACGTTCGTGGACGACTCGAAGGCGACCAATCCGCACGCTGCCCGATCCTCGCTGCTTGCGTACGAACGGGTCGTATGGATCGCCGGCGGACTGCTCAAAGGTGCGTCGGTAGACGGACTGGTGGCGGAAATTGCGCCACGACTCGTTGCTGCGGTCGTGATCGGGCGTGATGGGACGCAGATCGCTCAGGCTTTGTCGCGACACGCCCCGGATGTTCCCGTCGTGACGTATCCGCCGGGAGACGATACTGGTGTGACTCATGTGGCGGAAGATGCTGAAGTCGTGATGCGTGCAGCGGTTCGAGACGCTGCACGACGCGCCGAACCTGGTGACGCCGTGCTTCTCGCACCTGCCGCCGCCTCCCTCGACATGTTCGTCGACTACGGCCATCGTGGTCGCAGCTTCGCCGCCGCTGTTCGGTCACTCACCGAAGCCGAGATCGGCTACCCGGACGAGCAGTCCTGATGAGCAAGACCGACGGCGCGCCATCGTCTCCACGTACTCGCATCGGTATGTGGCTTGCTCGGCCATTGGCGTCGTTCCACCTCATCGTGACCGTCGCCGCGCTGCTGACGATCCTCGGTCTCGTGATGGTGTTGTCGTCCTCGGCCGCCGAAGCGTACGCGACAGACGGGTCCGCCTACTCGCTCTTCACCCAGCAATTGATCGGTGTCGGGCTCGGTATCATCGCGTTCTACGTCGCGTTGCGGACGCCGGTGCGGGTACTTCGGAAGCTGTCGTTTCCGCTGTTCGTGCTGTCCGTAATCATGCTCATGATGGTCCTGATCCCGGGCGTCGGCTCCGAAGGCGCGGACGGTGCGCGACGCTGGTTCAACGTCGCGGGGGTGTCGTTCCAGCCCTCCGAACTGGCCAAGGTCACCCTCGTTCTGTGGGGCGCTCATCTTCTGGCATCGAGACGAAGTGAGCACGCTAGCCTGAAGTCTTTGTTGATTCCGCTGGTTCCCGCTGCGCTGTTGATGGCGGGATTGGTCGTCCTGCAGCCCAACCTCAGCACGGCCATCGCCATCGGCATCATTCTGGTGGCCCTGCTCTGGTTCGCTGGCCTCGACGCTCGTCTGTTCGCGATTCTGGTGGGCGGCGGTGTCGCGGCAGCGACGGTGTTGGCGTTCACCGCCGGATACCGCTCGAACCGAATCAAGGCCTGGCTGAATCCCGGCGACGACCCCCAGGGCCTCGGATACCAGTCCAATCAGGCGAAGTTCTCACTCGCCGACGGCGGTCCCTTCGGTGTCGGGCTGGGCCAGAGCCGCGCCAAATGGAGCTATCTTCCCAACGCGCACAACGACTTCATTTTCGCCATCATCGGCGAAGAACTCGGATTCATCGGGTGTCTCGCAGTACTCGGGCTGTTCGCGTTGTTCGTCTACGCCGGCCTGCGCATCGCGATGCGTTCGGTCGATCCGTTCCTTCGACTCCTCGCTGCAGGATCCACGACGTGGATCTTCGCGCAGGCCATGATCAACATCGGGTACGTAGTCGGTCTGCTTCCGGTCACCGGGCTCCAGCTGCCACTCGTGTCCTATGGCGGTTCGTCGACCGCGATCACGCTGCTGATGTTCGGCATCATCGCCAACGCGGCTCGTCACGAACCCGAGGCCATCGCGGCGCTGCACGCGGGGCAGGACTCCCGAATCGATCGGGTTCTTCGGCTTCCGATGCCTGCGTCCTTCTCACCGCTCCGCGCTGCTGCTGCCAGGTCCAAGTCCACCAGGCCCGCGCTCGATCGTGAGGATAGACGTCGTCTGGAAACCCGCGACGCGGCCGCGCGGCGACGTCCGGACCGTGATTACGCGGACGTCGGCGCCAGATCCAACCGTGATCGCCGCTCGGGCGGTGCTCAGCGACCGGCCGAGCCTCCTCGTCGCACTCGCGGGCAACCCAGTAGTACCTCTCGCCATCCGGATGGGCGAGGATATCGACGGTGAATGCACGAACAAGACCCCTGTCCGTCGTCGTCGCAGGCGGGGGCACGGCCGGTCACATCGAGCCTGCGCTTGCGGTGGCCGACGCCCTGCGTGAACTCGACGGCACCGTCCGAATCACCGCACTCGGAACGGCGCGCGGGCTTGAGACCACGTTGGTGCCGGCCCGCGGCTACCGCCTCGCTCTGATACCCCCGGTCCCGCTACCGCGCAAGCCGACGCTTGACCTGGTGCGTCTGCCGGCGAAAGTGTTGAAGTCGGTGCGCGAGACGCGTGCTGTGTTCGCAGACGTCGAGGCCGACGTACTCGTCGGTTTCGGGGGATACGTGGCACTTCCGGCGTATTTGGCCGCTCGGCGAGTGTTCGGTCGCTCCCGCGCGATCCCCGTCGTGGTGCACGAAGCAAACGCGAGTGCGGGAATTGCGAACAAGGTGGGTGCGAGGCTGGCGACGCGTGTGCTGGCGGCGGTGTCCGGCTCCGGAGTGAGAGCTCGCGGACACGAGGACGCCGAGATCGTCGGCATCCCGGTTCGCCCGACGATCACCGGTCTCGACCGGGCCGCTTCGCGCGCCGAAGCACGGCGGCACTTCGGACTTCCGGACGAGGGGCCGGTGCTGCTCGTGTTCGGCGGATCCCAGGGTGCACGATCGCTGAACGAGGCAGTGTCCGGCGCAGCGGCCACGCTCGCGGCAGCCGGCGTGTCGGTGCTGCACGCCCACGGCCCGAAGAATTCCGTCGATGTGTCCACGGACGAGCCGAATGCGCCCTATGTCGCGGTGCCGTACCTGAATCGGATGGACCTGGCCTACGCCGCAGCCGATCTGGCCATCTGCCGGTCCGGTGCGATGACAGTGGCCGAAGTGTCGGCTACGGGCTTGCCCGCGGTATACGTACCGCTGCCGCACGGCAACGGAGAGCAAGAATTGAACGCAAGACCCGTCGTCGACGCTGGGGGAGGCATACTCGTGGCGGATGCGAACCTGACTTCCCGCTATGTCGGCACAGACGTCGTGGACTTGATCACCGACGTCGACCGGCTGAAGCAGATGTCCGCGGGTGCCGCGGGTGCAGGTCATCGAGACGCGGCTACCGCCGTGGCCCGGATCGTCCTCGACGTCGCGTCGAGGAAACAGAACGAACAGGCACCGACGTGAAACGAGACTTCACCGACGTGACGCGTGAAAGGACGGACATGGCCGAGCTTCCCTCAGAGCTCGCGAGGGTGCACATGGTGGGCATCGGCGGCGCTGGAATGTCCGGCATCGCCCGCATTCTGCTCGCGCGCGGTGGCCAGGTCTCCGGATCCGACGCCAAGGACAGCCGGGGTGTTCTCGCTTTGCGAGCGCGCGGCGCGCAGGTGCGGGTCGGCCACGATGCCTCCGCGCTCGACCTCATTCCTGGCGGGCCGACAGCTGTCGTCACCACTCACGCAGCCATCCCCAAGACCAATCCGGAACTGGTCGAGGCTCGACGACGCGGTATTCCGATCGTGCTTCGGCCGACGGTGCTCTCGTCGTTGATGCAGGGCTATCGCACGCTGCTCGTGTCCGGTACGCACGGCAAGACGTCGACGACGTCGATGTTGATCGTTGCTCTGCAACACTGCGGCTTCGATCCTTCGTTCGCGGTCGGCGGTGAGCTCAACGAGGCTGGGACCAATGCTCACCACGGAAGTGGGGACGTGTTCGTCGCCGAAGCCGACGAGAGCGACGGCTCGCTGCTCCAGTACCTACCGAACGTCGTGGTCGTCACCAACATCGAGGCCGATCACCTCGACCACTTCGGTACCGAAGCGGCATACGTCCAGGTGTTCGACGACTTCGCGGCGTTGCTCGGGCCGGGCGGTGTGCTGGTTGCATGCATGGACGATCCCGGATCGGCAGCGC
Source organism: Rhodococcus sp. FG69 (assembly GCF_057808915.1). NCBI lineage: Bacteria > Bacillati > Actinomycetota > Actinomycetes > Mycobacteriales > Nocardiaceae > Rhodococcus > Rhodococcus sp. FG69. The sequence goes on from NZ_JBMDIX010000028.1 coordinate 69,895, forward strand.
TTGCCCAGCGAATTCGAGCGCGTGATCTTCCGGGGGTTCGAGTCCTCGGTTATGGCTCCGCGGACACCGAGACCGGTGACGTCGAGATGGCGGTGAGGTTGCTGCAGTGGGAACCCGAGGACGTCGGCGGCGTCGCGCAGTTGCTCGTCGACGGCGAAGAAACACCCCGCACGTTGCGTCTCGGTGTACCGGGGCGACACACCGCGCTGAACGCACTCGCGGCATTCACTGCGGGGTTGCAGGCCGGTGCCGGCGTGACGGACCTGCTCGAAGGTCTTGCCGGTTTCGGCGGTGTGCACCGGAGATTCCAGATTCGCGGCCGTGAGCACGGCATTCGAGTGTTCGACGACTACGCCCACCATCCGACCGAAGTCAGGGCCGTGCTCAGCGCAGCACAGCAGTTGGTCGCAGGTGCAGCAGGCGACGAGGAACGAGGTCGCGTCGTCGTGGTGTTCCAACCTCACCTGTATTCGAGGACGGAGACGTTCGCGGCAGAGTTCGGTGAGGCCCTCAGTATCGCCGACGAGGTGGTAGTCCTCGATGTCTACGGCGCCAGAGAAGAGCCTCTACCCGGCGTGACGGGTGCGCTCGTCGCGTCGTCGGTCACCAAACCCGTCATCTACCAACCGGACCTGTCGCTCGTTGCGAAGCAGGTCGCCAGTCTCGTCAGTCCGGGTGACGTGGTGATCACCATGGGTGCGGGCGACGTGACGATGCTTGCCGGCCCGATTCTCGACGCTCTCCGTTCCAAGACGGACTTTCGGATCGGGCAACGCCGGGCATCGACGTGACATCACGTCCGAGTCGGTCGAAAAGCTCGGCCGTGGACGATCCCTCCGGTGACGCAGGACACTCCGAGCGTGAGGTCAGGCGTCAGGCCAGAGAGGACGAGCGGCGTCGCGTGTCCCGCTCGCGTCGGCGTGCTGCAGCGATTGCCGCAGCAGTCGTCGCGGTGATAGTCGCAAGCTTCGCGATCGTGTACCTCACTCCGCTGCTGTCGGTGCGCAAGATCGATGTCAACGGGGCCGTGTCGGTGTCCGAGGAGCAGATCGTCGCCGAACTCGGGGTACCACTGGGGGAGAAGCTCGTTCGCGTCGATGCAGGCTCGGCAGCGCAGCGTGTTGCTGCCATTCCAGCGCTTGCGTCCGTTCGGGTCCAGCGGATGTACCCCTCGACGGTCAGAGTCACTGTCACCGAGCGCGTTCCCGTCGTCTTCGTCGACGAACCCGATGGCACTCACCTCCTGGACGCGGACGCAGTCGATTTCGCGGTCGCAGCTCCGCCTCCAGGGGTCGTACGACTGGTGGCGGACAAGTCGGTGCCAGGCGATCCAGCCACCGAAAGTGCTCTCGCTGTACTCGATTCGATGCCGGCGTCACTGCGAGGCCAGGTCGGTGAGATACGAGCGAGCTCGGCGTCGGACGTGTCGCTGTCGCTTCTCGACGGGCGTATTCTCGTCTGGGGTGACCGAGACAATTCGGAGCGCAAATCGGCTGTGGCGCTTGCGCTGTTGTCGCAGCCAGGACAGATTCTGGATGTGTCGAGTCCTGAACTTCCCACCACCAAGTAACACCGACCCGGTCGCAAAATGTTTCTTGCGTCGTCGGCGCGCCTAATGGCGCATCGGCGCACCGGTGCATAGCGTTCCCGGCATCGAGTACTTGACATAACTCTAAGCCTGTGGTTTAGGTTGAGGGTTTTGCCGAACTCTAGTCAGACAGACCAGAACACAACCACGGAAGGCGAGAGCCAATGACGCCCCCGCACAACTACCTCGCCGTAATCAAGGTCGTCGGCATCGGCGGCGGCGGCGTTAACGCGGTCAACCGCATGATCGAACAGGGACTCAAAGGGGTCGAGTTCATCGCGGTCAATACCGACGCCCAGGCACTGCTGATGAGTGACGCCGACGTCAAGCTCGACGTCGGTCGCGAGCTCACCCGTGGCCTCGGAGCAGGAGCCGACCCGGAAGTGGGCAGGAGAGCTGCCGACGATCACAAGGACGAGATCGAAGAGGTGCTCAAGGGCGCCGATATGGTGTTCGTCACCGCAGGCGAAGGCGGTGGCACCGGCACCGGTGGCGCTCCGGTGGTCGCCAACATCGCGCGCAAGCTCGGAGCGTTGACGGTCGGCGTCGTGACGCGCCCGTTCTCGTTCGAGGGCAAGCGCCGCGGCGGACAGGCCGATACGGGCATCCAGCAGCTTCGCGAGTCCTGCGACACGCTCATCGTGATCCCCAACGATCGTTTGCTGCAACTCGGTGACGCTGCAGTCAGCCTCATGGACGCTTTCCGTAGCGCCGACGAGGTCCTCCTCAACGGCGTGCAGGGAATCACCGACCTGATCACCACCCCCGGGCTGATCAACGTCGACTTCGCCGACGTCAAGGGCGTCATGTCCGGCGCAGGCAGCGCCCTCATGGGCATCGGGTCGTCGAGGGGCGAAGGTCGAGCGATCAAAGCGGCCGAATCCGCGATCAACTCGCCACTTCTCGAAGCCTCCATGGAGGGCGCCCGCGGCGTTCTGCTGTCCATCGCAGGTGGCTCCGATCTCGGACTGTTCGAAATCAACGAGGCGGCCTCGCTCGTGCAGGAAGCCGCGCATATCGACGCGAACATCATCTTCGGAACCGTGATCGACGACTCACTCGGTGACGAGGTGCGCGTGACGGTGATCGCGGCGGGCTTCGACGGCGGAACTCCGACGCGTCGCCCGGTCGAGGCCACTCCGGGTGCGTCACGTGCTTCCATCGGTTCTGCGCGGTCCGGCGAAGTATCTTCGTCGCGGTCGTCCGACAAGTCCGAGTCCGGTGCAGTATTCCGTGATCCGGTCGGCGCCGGAAGTGGCAGCAGCCTTCCACCCTTGCAGTCCTCGGGATCGAATGGAGGGTCGAGCAGTCAAGGCAGCGCTGGTCGTCGGGTCCCGGTCACCGAAGACGATGGCGACGACGACGTCGACGTGCCATCTTTCATGCGCCGCTGATTACTGATGCGTTCGATCGACACAACGTCGAACTTCAGGGTTCGCCGAGTTACCACGACGAGGGCGGGTGGCGTCTCGGCGCCTCCGTTCGACACTTTCAATCTCGGTGATCATGTCGGAGACGACCCGGCGGCGGTCGCGGCGAATCGCGAACGGCTCGGTCGAGAGATCGGTGTCGGAGTCGACCGGTTGGTATGGATGGAGCAAGTCCACGGCCGCACGGTGACCGTCGTCGACGGCCCGGTGCGCGAGCCGATTGCCGTCACCGACGCGGTGGTGACGACGGTGCGCGATCTGGCGCTCGTAGTTCTGTCCGCCGACTGTGTACCCGTTCTGCTGTCCGACTCCGAAGCCGGTGTCATAGCGGCCGTGCATGCGGGCCGTGTCGGTGCCCGCATCGGGATCGTGCCGCGTGTGCTCGATGCGATGGTGGCCCAGGGTGCAGTGCTGAGCCGGATCGGGGCATTCCTCGGGCCTGCTGCGAGCGGGCGACAGTACGAGGTTCCCGCGCACATGCAGGCGGATGTGGAACGGCATCTGCCCGGCAGTGCGAGCACAACGGTCCGGAAGACGCCGGGTCTCGACATTCGTGCCGGAATCAGGAGGCAGCTGGTCGACGCCGGTGTGTCGGCTGTGGCGACGGATCCGCGTTGCACCATCGAGGATCGGACTCTGTTCAGCCATCGACGCGGTGCGCCGACCGGCAGGTTGGCCAGCGTGATCTGGATGGACACCGAGCCTGCTTGACTAGTGCCATGACATCCCCTGACAGAGCCGCGCAGATCGCAACGGCGCTCGCATCGGTCCGTGAGCGCCTGAGCGCTGCGTGTGCCGCGGCCGGACGCGATCCCGACGACGTAGCGTTGCTGCCGGTCACCAAGTTCTTCCCGGCCGGAGATGTCGAGATTCTGTTCGAGCTCGGGTGCCGTGATTTCGGCGAATCGAGAGAACAAGAGGCGTCCAGAAAGGTCGACGAACTCGGCGCGACGTTCGGAACCGAGCCGGTTCGGTGGCACATGATCGGCCATCTTCAGCGAAACAAGGCGAAGTCGGTCGCACGCTGGGCATCGTCGATTCATTCGGTGGACAGTGAGCGTCTGGTCTCGGCCCTCCAGAAGGCTGTCGGGCACGCATTCGAGGTGGGTGAGCGGTCCAGCGAACTCGAGGTGCTCATCCAGGTCAGTCTCGACGGAGACGTACATCGAGGCGGAGTCGAGCGTGAGGATCTCGAGGCGCTGGCGGAGCGGGTCGCCGACTCGGATGGATTGAGGCTCGCAGGGTTGATGTCGGTACCACCGCTCGGGGTGGACCCGGATGCCGCATTCGCCGATCTCGCGGACATTCATCAGGGTCTGCTGCGGCAACATCCCGATGCGACGGAGCTCTCGGCGGGCATGACGGGTGATCTGGAGGCCGCGGTGCGACATGGATCGACGTGTGTGCGTGTCGGTACCGCAATACTCGGTTCGCGGCCGATAACCTCGCCAGTACAGTCCACGGATCACATCAGTCACAACTGACACATTGCGAACCTGGACAGCGGCAGCGCAGAACACGGAACGACCCAGCTTTTGACGGAAGGTAGATCGATGAGCACCCTGCACAAGTTCAAGGCGTACTTCGGCATGGTTCCGCTCGCGGACTACGAAGACGATTACCTCGACGAGCCAGACTCGCACAGGTCTTCACGCGGGCGTGACCCGTACGGCGACATCGACGATCGCAGTGATCGCGAGTTCGCCAAGCCGTCGTTCTCGTCCCGTAGGCCTGCCCGCTCGGAACTCGACGAGATGGACGACGACTACGACGAGTACGAGGCGCCGCGGTCGGCACCGACGCTTGCGCCGATCGGCGGCCGTGCCTCGCGCACACCGTCGATGGCAAGCCGTGGCGGGTCGACCCGGGGCAACCTGGCCGTCGATACTCGAATGGATGGGCCGGAGCGGAGCCTGCGGAGCGACTCACTGGCACGCGCGGAAACTCGGAGGAGCCCTGTGGTCGACGATGGTGGTCCGTTGTCGAAGATCACGACGCTGCGGCCGCGTGACTACAGCGAAGCTCGTACCATCGGCGAGCGGTTCCGTGACGGAACACCCGTCATCATGGATCTGGTCGAGATGAGCAACGCCGATGCCAAGCGGCTCGTCGATTTCGCCGCCGGATTGGCGTTCGCACTCCGTGGATCGTTCGACAAGGTTGCGACGAAGGTGTTCCTTCTCTCTCCGGCCGATATCGATGTGTCTCCCCAGGAGCGTCGTCGGATCGCCGAGACCGGTTTCTACAGTCAGCAATGACGATTGATCGAAGCGTCGACCCACATCGGCTCGATCGAACTGAGCAGGCCTCTGACCTGGTCGCTTTGATCGAGCCGATCTTTTCGGGCAGAGTATGACCTGTGGCCTTGTTCGCGGTGATCTACTTCATACTGTTCATTTTCTGGCTCCTGCTCATCGGCCGCATCATCGTCGAATTCATCAGAACGTTCGCGCGAGATTGGCGACCGTCGGGAATTGTAGTGATATTGCTCGAAGCGATATTCACGGTGACCGATCCGCCAGTCAAGCTGCTGAGACGGCTGATACCGCCGGTGAATCTCGGCGGGGTTCGACTCGATCTGTCGATCATGGTTCTGCTGTTCGGGGTATTCATCCTGATGACGGTGGTGCGGGGTTTGGGATCGTGAACATAGCGACTTTGCCGAAAGACCTCGTCGGACGTGCGCGACCAGCGCGACCGATGTGACAGAATGGACGCCAGTTACAGTTTGATTGTTCCGGCTCGTGCGGAATGGGATATAACTGAATGCTTGCTCTACCGCCCTAAGATGCGTGAAGGGATCCTTCCATGCCGCTGACTCCAGCTGATGTGCACAATGTCGCGTTCAGCAAGCCGCCTATCGGTAAGCGCGGCTACAACGAAGACGAGGTGGATGCATTCCTCGATCTCGTCGAGCAAGAGCTGTCGCGACTGATCGAGGAGAACGCCGACCTGCGTCAGCGGGTCGGGGAGCTCGACCAGGAACTTGCCGATGCCAAGAGCTCCGCCCGCCAGGGTGGCTCGCAGCAGGCAGCTCCGATACAGCAGAAGGCTCCAGAGCCTCAGCGCCCTGTCGAGCCACCGAAGCCTGCGCCGGTCGTCGCGCCCGCCCCGGTCGCCGCTGCAGCGCCATCGCAGAGTGGCGACTCCAACATGCAGGCGGCGAAGATTCTCGGTCTCGCCCAGGAAATGGCGGACCGGCTCACCAACGACGCGAAGACCGAGTCGGAGCAGCTACTCGGAAACGCCCGCACCAACGCCGAGCGTTTGGTGACGGATGCACGTACGCGGTCCGAGGCAATGGTGTCCGACGCCCGCCAGAAGTCCGAGTCGCTGTTGTCGGACGCGCAGACGCGATCCGAGACCCAGCTGCGTCAGGCCAAGGAGAAGGCCGACGCACTCCAGGCAGATGCCGAGCGCAAGCACACCGAGATCATGGCGACCATCAACGAGCAGCGTTCGGTGCTCGAGGGCCGTATCGAGCAGCTCAAGACGTTCGAGCGCGAGTACCGCGTGCGGCTCAAGTCGTACCTGGAATCCCAGCTCGAAGAACTCGAGAATCGGTCGTCCGCTCTGCCGGTCGACAATGGTTCCGACAAGTTCGGTCAGAACGACCAATCCTCCGGATACAGCCAGTCGTATGCCAAGGGAAACAACTGACACTCATCTGCCCCGCGCGCAACGCGTGACGGCGCACCCTGGGTCTGACGATCGCCGCGAGGCGTATCCGGAACGAGGAGTGGCGTGCTTGTCCTGACGTTGGGTGCGGCAGCAGTTGGGTTCGCATTACTGGTCATCGCATTGATGACCGGGTCGGTTCTGTGGGCGTGGGGATGCATCGCAGTGTGCGTTGTCGGGGCCGTACTGCTACTGGCAGGTGCTCTGATGGGGCGGAAGACACCGCCCGAGCAGTAGTGCAGGTCGACGCGTTCGTTAGTATGGGCTGAGAATACGAGTACAGGTGCCGATCCGGATATCACCGGGGAGCCTTCGGAAGAACGGTGCACGCGTGTCCGACCGGACGCGCCGACACTCAGTAGAACCGAACGGGTAAGCCCGTCACAGCTGTGTGAGCGGCGTCGGCTTCTCGAAAGAGGAGTCGGCGCAAGCGGGGTGGTACCGCGGTGCCGGCGTCCCACATGCCGGTTGTCGTCCCCGTGCCGAGTCTGTCCAGCACCGTCTCATCCACATCGAGGCGGTCGGCACGGTAGGAGCGCCGCACATGAGTACCGATTCCACGAACACATCCGCCCCCCGCGACGCGTATCCACTCGTCGACATCGCGGGAACTGGGGCGGGTAGCGTCTCCTTCCCTGAACTCGAGAAGAAGGTTCTCGACGTGTGGGAAGCCGACGGAACCTTCCGCGCCAGCGTGGAGAACCGCGAAGGCGCCGAGGAATTCGTCTTCTACGACGGACCACCCTTTGCGAACGGTCTCCCGCACTACGGTCACTTGCTGACCGGGTACGTCAAGGACCTCGTCCCGCGGTTCCAGACCATGCGCGGCAAGAAGGTCGAGCGTCGCTTCGGCTGGGACTGCCACGGACTGCCTGCTGAGCTGGAAGCCGAAAAGCAACTCGGGATCAAGGACAAGTCCGAGATCGACGAGATGGGTCTGGCCAAGTTCAACGCGTACTGCAAGCAATCGGTCCTGCAGTACACCGGCGAGTGGCGAGACTACGTCACCCGGCAGGCGCGGTGGGTCGACTTCGACAACGACTACAAGACGCTGGACCTCGACTTCATGGAGTCGGTCATGTGGGCGTTCAAGACCTTGTACGACAAGGGGCTCATCTACCAGGGATATCGAGTTCTGCCGTACTCCTGGTACGAGCAGACCCCGCTGTCCAACCAGGAAACGCGCCTCGACGACGCGTACAAGATGCGTCAGGATCCTGCCGTCACCGTCACGATGCCGCTGGCGGCACCCGGCTCACCCCTGGACGGTGCGAACGCGCTGATCTGGACCACGACCCCGTGGACGTTGCCGTCGAATCTGGCGATCGCAGTCAACCCAGAGGTTCACTACGTGCAGGTGCGTGGCGCCGACGGTGAACGGTACGTACTGGCCTCCGCACGTCTGGCGCACTATTCGCGCGAACTCGGCGAAGAACCGGAACTGCTGTCCGAGCACACCGGGGCCGATCTCGTCGGCCTCACCTATGCGCCGCCGTTCGACTTCTTCCTCGGTCACGAGAACGCGCACCGGGTACTGCAGGCCGACTACGTCACCACCGACTCGGGAACCGGAATCGTGCACCTTGCACCGGCTTTCGGTGAAGAGGACATGGATGTCGCGACAGCGAACGGCATCGAGGTGGTGCAACCGCTCGATCCGGGTGGAAAGTTCACCTCCCTCGTTCCGCCGTACGAGGGCTTGATGGTGTTCGACGCGAATCCGGTCATCATCAAGGACCTCAAGGCATCGGGGCGTCTGCTGCGCCACGAGACGATCGAGCACTCCTACCCGCACAGCTGGCGGAGCGGTCAGCCATTGATCTACATGGCAGTTCCGTCGTGGTTCGTCGCGGTGACGAAGTTCCGTGACCGGATGGTGGAGCTCAACCAGGAGATCACCTGGGTCCCGGAGCACATCAAGGACGGGCAGTTCGGTAAGTGGCTCGAGGGTGCGCGAGATTGGAACATCAGCCGCAATCGTTACTGGGGCAGCCCGATCCCGGTGTGGACGTCGGACGATCCGGAGTACCCGAGGCTCGACGTCTATGGCAGCCTCGACGAGCTCGAACGCGACTTCGGTGTGCGACCGGACGATCTTCATCGTCCGTACATCGATGATCTGACGCGTCCGAACCCGGACGACCCGACCGGCAGGTCGATGATGCGTCGGGTGCCCGAGGTACTCGACTGCTGGTTCGAATCCGGGTCGATGCCGTACGCACAGGTGCATTTTCCGTTCGAGAACGAAGAATGGTTCAACGGGACAGCTACGACAGCTGGGCACAATCCGGGTGATTTCATCGTCGAGTACAACGGACAGACCCGCGGCTGGTTCTATACGTTGCACGTGCTGGCGACTGCTCTGTTCGACCGACCGGCATTCAAGACCGTTGCTGCGCACGGCATCGTTCTCGGCGACGACGGTCTGAAGATGAGCAAGTCCAAGGGCAACTATCCCGACGTCAAGGAAGTCTTCGATCGTGACGGCAGCGATGCCATGCGCTGGTTCCTCATGTCCTCGCCGATCCTGCGCGGGGGCAACCTGATCGTCACCGAACAAGGCATCCGCGAGGGAGTACGTCAGGCGCTGCTTCCGATCTGGAACGCGTGGAGCTTCCTGCAGTTGTACGCAGGCAAGCCCGGTCGATGGCGCACCGATTCGCCGAACGTGTTGGACCGGTACGTACTGGCGAAGCTGTCTGCGACTCGGGATGCGATCACCGATGCGCTCGAAGGCAACGACATCGCCGGTACGTGCGACGAGCTGAGAACCTTCTGCGACGCACTGACGAACTGGTATGTCCGACGGTCACGTTCACGTTTCTGGAGCGAAGACACCGACGCGATCGACACGCTGCACACGGTGCTCGAGGTGTTGACCCGGATCGCCGCGCCGTTGCTTCCGCTCATCAGCGAGGTCGTCTGGCGCGGTCTGACCGGTGGACGCTCGGTTCACCTGACGGATTGGCCAGCGCGTTCGGATCTGCCGTCGGATCCCGAGTTGGTCAGCGCGATGGACGAAGTGCGTAGTGTGTGTTCGACGGTGTTGGGTCTGCGGAAAGCACAGAACTTGCGAGTGCGGTTGCCGCTGCCGGAGGTCACCGTCGCAGCCGAGGGAGCCGAGCGGCTGCGCCCGTACGCCGACATCATCGCCGACGAGGTCAACGTGAAGAAGGTCGATCTGACCGACGACGTGGCAGTGCACGGCAAGTTCGAGCTGGTCGTGAATGCGCGAGCAGCCGGCCCCCGCATCGGTAAGGATGTCCAGAAGGTCATCAAGGCCGTCAAGGCAGGGGAGTGGAGCGAGGACGAATCCGGTGTCGTCAGCGCTGCCGGTATCGAATTGCTGCCTGCCGAGTTCACCCGCAAATTGGTTGCAGCCGAACCTGATTCGACGGCTGCCCTGCCTGGAAACTCTGGTCTGGTGGTCCTCGATTCCAAGGTCACTGCCGAGCTGGAGGCGGAGGGGTGGGCGAAGGACCGGATCCGTGAGTTCCAGGAAGCGCGTCGCAACCTGGGGTTGAACGTGTCGGATCGCATCGACATCGTCGTCCGAGTCCCGGACGAACGGCAGGAGTGGCTCGATACTCACCGCGATCTGATCGCAGGAGAGGTTCTGGCGCTGTCCTTGGTCGACGGAGACCCAGGCGCCGACGCCGTCGAGCTCGGGGAGGGCGTGCGTGCCTTGATCCGCCGCGCGCGATGACCACCCCGGCATCTGTGGAGGACGCCGTTCGCGAGCTTCTGTCGGTAGCTCGCGACGGCGTCGTACCCATCGTGACTGTCGGTGAGCCGGTTCTCCGGGCACCCGCGGCGCCGCTGACCGGCCAACTCGAGCGTCGTACCCTCGATGCGTTGATCGAGGTGATGCGCGCGACCATGCACGACGCCCCGGGTGTCGGTCTCGCTGCACCGCAGATCGGTATTCCGTTGCGTGTCGCGGTGATCGAGGACATGTACGACATCGGCGAGGAGCTCGTCCGCACCCGTCGGCGATCAGCGTTGCCGTTTCGGGCGGTGGTGAATCCGAGCTACCAAGCGGTCGGCGAGAAGCGCGTGGCTTTCTACGAGGGTTGTCTGAGTGTGCCGGGCTATCAGGCGGTGGTAGCGCGTGCTGAATCCGTGCGGCTGCGGTGCTCCGGCGTCGACGGTAGCGAAACGGACGAGGTGTTCCACGGCTGGCCCGCCAGGATCATCGCCCACGAGACCGACCATCTCGACGGCGTCGTGTACATCGACAAGGCGATCACTCGGTCGTTGGCAGCGAATGACGTCTATGCCGAGCGCTGGACCGAGCCGTCCCCGCGTCGTGCGGCTGCCGCTCTGGACTTCGAGCTCGAAGGCATGTGATGCGAAAAGTGCGTACGGGTATCTTTCGGTCGTGATCGACTCTCGCAGTCGGCGCTGGGTGCTGCATCTCGACATGGATGCGTTCTTCGCCTCGGTCGAGCAGCTCACCAGGCCCACGTTGCGGGGCAGGCCAGTGCTTGTCGGCGGTGCGGGAGGCCGCGGGGTGGTGGCCGGATGCAGCTACGAGGCGCGCACGTTCGGAGCTCGATCGGCGATGCCGATGCATCAAGCGCGTCGACTCGTGGGTGCTTCAGCAGTGGTTCTGCCACCTCGTGGTGCGCTCTACCAGGCGTTGAGCAAACGCGTGTTCGACGGATTGCGCGCGAGAATGCCGGTGCTGGAACAGTTGTCGATGGACGAGGCATTCGGTGAACCCGCCGAACTCGCGGGCGCGACCGCCGCCGAGGTGGTCGAGTTCTGCGAGATGCTGCGCGGTCTGGTCCTCGCCGAGACCGGACTCGTTGCCTCGCTCGGAGCCGGCTCGGGAAAACAGATCGCCAAGATCGCTTCCGGACTGGCCAAGCCGGATGGAGTCAAGGTGGTCACGCCTGCCGAGCAGACGGCGTTGATGGCCGCCTTGCCGGTCCGCAAGCTGTGGGGGATCGGACCTGTCGCCGATGAAAGGCTTCGTCGGCTCGGCATCGACACCATCGGGAAGTTCGTCGCGACCGATGAATCCGAGGTCGCGTCCATCCTCGGCGCGACGATCGGACCCAGTCTGCACAAGCTGGCGCGGGGAATAGACGACCGCGTCGTGGCAGAACGAGCAGAAGCCAAGCAAGTCAGCGCGGAGACGACGTTCGCGCACGACTTGGTGACTCTCGCGCAGTTGCGAGCGGCAGTGGAAGCAAGTGCGGATGCGGCCCATCGGCGTCTGCTCGAGGACGGCCGCGGTGCGCGCACCGTGGTGCTCAAGCTTCGTAAATCGGACATGAGCATCGTCACACGTTCGGTGACGCTGCCCTACGCGACCGCGGACAAGCAGACCCTCGTGGCCACTGCACAACGGCAGGTGCTCGATCCGGTGGAACTGGGGCCGATCCGCTTGGTCGGTGTCTCGTTCACCGGTCTGTCCGCGGTCCAACAGGGTTCGTTGTTTCCCGAGCTCGATTACCACTCGGACGACCTGCTCGCGGCCGCCGGGACGGCGATCGAACCGGTGCCGACAGCGCGCGAGTACGGGCCGAAGTGGCATCCCGGCGTGGATGTAAGGCATCCTGAATACGGGCACGGATGGATTCAGGGGGCGGGACATTCCGTGGTGACAGTTCGCTTCGAGACCCGGTCCACCGGCCCGGGGCGAGCACGAACGTTCGCAGAGGACGACGCCATGCTCGTTGTGGCGGATGCTCTCGACAGCTTGGAATGACAGTGATTCCTACCGGTGAGTAGCCTTGCTCCTTTCGGCCCAAGTAGACGGATGGCATAGTGGAGCAGCCGGGACGAACTCAGGCCGACGTTGCTCAGAACAGCAACAGCAAGTGACCGAGAAGTAAAGACCGCGAGAAGTAAGACCGAAGGGACAGAGCACTTGAAGCTTCGTAACACCCGAAAGGCCGTAGTTGCCGGCGTCGCGATCGCTGCCGCGCTGACGATGACGGCGTGCAGCTCCGGAGGAGACGAAGAGACGCCGACGACCACGTCGGCATCCGCCGCCTCCTCGGCGTCCACCGCCCCCGAGCCGGCAGGCGACTACCCGCCCGTGCCCACTCCCGAAGAGCTCAATGCCGAACTGGCGCGCGGTTTGGATCCGGCTGTTCCGGTCGAGGAGAAGGCGCAGCTGATCCAGGGCGCCGAGGCCGATCCGGAGCTCATCAACCAGGTCGCGGCCGCAGCCGTCCAGAACGGTGCAACAATCGAGATCACCAGCGTCGACGACCTCGGCGACGGCACCCTCAACGCAGGCGCCACATTGACCATCAACGGTCAGGCCAATCCGGGTAGCTTCGTCTTCGTCGCCGAGAACGGTGTCTGGAAGCTGTCCAAGGCCAACGCGTGTGGATTCGTTCAGCTCGCGCAGCTGACGTCGCCCGCCTGCGCGTAGTCGCCAGCTTGCGGTAGTCGAACTGATTCGCTGCTGCACACGAGATCGTGTGCAGCCCCCAGTGGGGGGGGGGGGGGGGGGGGGGGGGGGGGGGGGGGGGGGGGGG
>NZ_JBMDIX010000029.1:0-81401 GCF_057808915.1 Rhodococcus sp. FG69
GAGGGTGCGGTGGCGTGTAGTCGTGAGGAGCAGGATGCGTTTGCGGCGGCGTCGCATCAGCGTGCGGCTGCGGCGTGGAAGAACGGGGTGTTCGACGATGAGGTGGTGCCGGTAGAGGTTCCGCAGCGTAAGGGTGATCCGGTGGTGTTTGCGCAGGATGAGGGGATCCGCGGGGATACGACGGTGGAGTCGTTGGGGAGGTTGCGTCCGGCGTTCAGTGCGTCGGGGACGATCACGGCGGGTAATGCGTCGACGATCAATGATGGTGCGTGTGCGGTGGTGGTGATGAGTCGGGCGAAGGCGGAGAGTTTGGGGCTCGAGTGGTTGGCGGAGATCGGTGCGCATGGGGTGGTGGCGGGTCCGGATTCGTCGTTGCAGTCGCAGCCGGCGCGGGCGATTGTGAAGGCGTGTGCGCGGGAGGGGATCGATCCGGTGGATTTGGATGTGGTGGAGATCAACGAGGCGTTTGCTGCGGTGGGTATTGCGTCGATGCGTGAGTTGGGTATCGCGGAGGATCGGGTCAATGTCAATGGTGGTGCGATTGCGATCGGGCATCCGTTGGGGATGTCGGGTGCGCGGATTGCGTTGCATGTGGCATTGGAGTTGGCGCGGCGTGGTGGTGGTGTCGGTGCGGCGGCGTTGTGTGGTGGCGGTGGTCAGGGTGATGCACTGATCCTGCGAGTCCCCAAGAAGTAGAAGTCGTCGCAGTGGCCGGACCGACCGAACGCACACCGACGCTCTCTGATCTGATGGGGCGGACCATTCACGCGACGATGTCCCCGGAAAGGGGTTGTTCGATGGCTCGCTTTCGCTTGCAGCCGGTATCCGACCACAGCATTTTCGAGACGGCGAAGTACACCTACACGTACACGCTGGACCTCGCGGCGGATGCGGACACCGTCTGGGCCGGCCTCACGGCAGACCAGCCGTTGGCGTGGTGTTCGGCGTTGAAGGGGCAGTACACCTCCGGCCGCCCGTTCGGGAGCGGAACTACTCGCAACGTCGTCGTCGCTCGGCTCCTGCGCTTGAACGAGCGGTTCTTCGAATGGGATGAGAGCAATCGGCGTCATTCGTTCTACGTCGAGAGTGCGAGCCTGCCGCTCTTCGGAGTGTTTGCGGAGGACTACCAGATCACTCCTACCGCGACCGGCTGTCGGTTCGTCTGGCGTTTCGCCTTGGAGGCCAGGCCTGGCCTGGGGGTCCTGTTGGCCGTGACTCAACCACTGAACAAGAAGGTCCTTCTCGACGGTTTGGTGCGCGACACGATCGCCCACTTCGGGCGTGCGTGACCTGCGGGTCAGGATCGCCGGCTCACCATTTCGTTGATCCAGGTCGGAGCGAAGGGTGAAGTGCAGTTCGGGGGCGTTGGGTAGTCCTCGAGCACCTTCAACCGTTCCCCGATGTCGAGTGCGCGAGCCCGGAGGTCGGCGTGCTCGATGCCGATCTGCGCGAGGCAATGGTTTATCGCCCACTGCAAGCGGTCGGGTGCGTCTTTCATGTCTGACTCGATGACGTCGAGTAGCGATGAAAGGTCAAGACCGTCGGGACGTTTCGCGACTCGATCCGTCGTCAGCGCCCAACCGGCGCTGGCGACGGCCGCATCCGGATCATCGATCCACAGTAGGCGTAGTTCCTCCGAATGCGGATTCTTCTTCACTGCGTAATTGACGAGCCAGTCGTGCACCTTCGGAGTGCGTGCGTCCCGAATCATGGAGTCCAACTCGTCACGCTCGTACAGCTTGGGGCGACAGATCAGCAGCGCCAGGAGTCTCGCTGCGGTGTCTTCGGTGGCCCACAACGCGCGTGCAAGTTCGTGCTGGGTCTTCAATCGCCTGGCGATCGCGCGCAGCGCGCTGAGATTCACACCGTGGTCGTCACCGTGCTTGGCATTGACCTGTCGGAACTTGGGGTCGTCGAGCGAGGCCAACTCCGCCAGCAACTCGGTGACCGTCGGCCCGATGTCCTGCCCCGGAATGCCCTTCACAGCACGTGATTTCCGTACATCTCGCCGAGCGGATCGGCAATCAGTTCGATGCGGGCGCCGTCGGGGTCGCGGAAATAGAGCGATACCTCGCTGTGCTCGGCCAGTTCGATGCCGGCATCGATCAACTTGGCGCGCAGCTTCTCCCAGCGGTCCGGTTCGACGCTGATTGCTACGTGGTGCAGTCCGCCGAGTACTTCCTGATACGGCCCGACGTCCAACCCCGGAAAGTCGAAGAATGCGAGGAGGTTGCCATGGCCGATGTCGAAGAAGAAGTGCGACGACCCCGGGTAGTCGCGGTTCTCGATCAATTCCGTCAGCGGGAACTCCAACACGCCCTGATAGAACTCCACCGTTCGCTGGACGTCACTGCTGATCAGTGCCGTGTGGTGCAGTCCGCGCGCGGACGATGTCGGACGTTCACTCTTGGGAACTAGATACTGGGCCTTGATTCGTTCGCGTTCGTTCGCGTGATGCAGGGAACGTCGGTTCTCGTCTGTCGTGCTCATGGCCGAACTCCTCGTGGTGGCGCGCTCCGGGCAGCGCGGATAGTTGCCGTGTCAATTATATGACGAATATGCTTTCGGTCATGAACGCGACGCGATGGCTCGAACCTCACGAGCAGCACGCCTGGCGCGCGTACCTCGAAGCGACACGGCTCCTCGTTCGCACGCTGGACAACCAACTGATCCGTGACGCCGGCATCTCGTTCAGCGATTTCGAGTTGCTCGTCGTGTTGTCCGAGGCGCCGGAACGACGGCTCCGCATGAGTGAACTGGCGGATGCTGTCACCACCACCCGAAGCGGGGTTACTCGTGCAACCAGCCGCTTGGTGGACGCCGGCTGGGTTGTTCGCGTCAAGTTCGAAGACGACAAGCGCGGAATGTCCGCCGCGCTGACCGATGCCGGTATGGCAAAGCTGACGGCGGCCAGCCCGGGTCACGTAGCAGCCGTGCGGGAGAACATGTTCGATCTCCTTTCGGTGGACGATGTCGACGCGATCGGCCGAGGCTATCAGCGAATGCGCGAGCACATGTCCGGTAGATCGGGAACCGCCCGCTGAAGCATCGAACCCGCCACGTATGCCGAGCCTCCGGGCGCCGAATATCGGTCTAAGCTCGGATGCTGTGGAGTGGGGCGATGGTCTACAGCTGGCGGCAATCGTTCTGCTGTGCGGGGTGGGGGCGTGCCTGATCGTGGTGGGCGCATATGGATCGGGCGGGCTGATGTTCGCCGCGTCGGCCTTCTGGTTCTGGCGGTTGTACCGAACAGGAGAGTGACCGGCTAGCTTTCCGGGCGTGGGACTTCGGTTTCCCATCGAGCACGCCGCTCGTCGTCGGTTTGTTCCCACCAGGGTGTACCTCGTTCGCCTAGGGCGACTTTGGCTGCTTGTACACCGGCTCGCGACTCTGGCGCGCCGTTCGTCACGCGGACGTCGCGCCTCCAGGCCATCAAGATCGATCGCAATTCGGCGCCCCGTTCCTCTGGGATGGCGGGGTCGGTCGCACGCCAACGGCGGCCTTCGATCACGATGTATCGTCCGTCGTCGCTGTACTCGGGTTGCTCGGCCATGACTCCGACGTTAGCCGTCCATTGACATGCAAGCAGTTACTTGCCTATTGTCCATGTATGCCCGAGGAGCCGGGAGTCGCCGAGTTGTTCAAAGCCTTGTCCGACCCGACCCGTCGAGTGATCCTCGACGAGTTGGTTCTCAGGGACGAGCAGACATTGTTCGAGCTGTGCACCAGGTTGATCTCGATACACGGCATGTCCTCGTCGAGGCAAGCGGTCTCGCAGCACTTGGATGTCCTCGAAGCGGCGGGGCTCGTCCGAGTGGAACGTAAGGGCCGCTACAAGTTTCACTTTCTCGACACCGCGCCGCTTGCACGTATCGCCGAGAGATGGACCTCCCCGAATCACCCTGAACCGAATCACACTGAGCCGAAGGAACTGTTATGAAGATCTACATCTCCAGTCTGATGGTCACCGATCAGAACAAAGCCCGTGACTTCTACACCGAGATCCTCGGTTTCGTGGTCAAGCACGAGATTCCTTTGGGGGAACACTCGTGGCTCACCCTGGTGAGCCCCGGCAACGAGGACGGCCCGGAACTCGGACTCGAACCGGCCGAGCATCCTGCAGTCAAGCCGTTCCGGGATGCGCTCATGGAAGACGGCATTCCCGCAACCTCGTTCGCCGTCGAGGACGTGTACGCCGAATACGAACGTCTCCTCGCTCTCGGCGTCGTGTTCACTCAGAAGCCAACCGAGATGGGCCCGGTCACGGTTGCGACGTTCGACGACACCTGTGGCAACCTCATTCAGATTTCCAGCTACGCCGGCTAGGTACGCGCACTATCCTCGAGCCATGGCGACGCTGGACGACGTGGAACGATTGGTGAGCGAGCTGCCCGAGGTGTCCACCGGTACAAGCTACGGAAACAGAGCATGGTCGGTCGGCGGCAAAGTCTTCGCGTGGGAGCGGCCGTTCAGCAAAGCTGATATCAAGCGATTCGGGGACGAGTCGCCTCCGTCGGGACCGATTCTGGGAATCCGCACCGAGGATCTGGGGGACAAGGAAGCGATCCTGACGGCGCATCCGAAATCATGCTTCACGATAAGCCATTTCGACGGCTTCTCGGCGGTCCTGGTTCAGGTGGAAGCTGCGGACACAGAGGAGCTACGCGAACTGCTCACCGATGGTTGGCTGGTCTTCGCGCCCGCGGCGGTGGCCACGGCCTTCCTGGGCGACCGGTGATCCGACAGACCGATCTGAAGTAACTCTGCCAACTCGGACGCGACGTCGATCGCTTCGTTCACCGAACCTGTCGAATAGTGGAGATCGAAAAACACTCCGTCCACACCGTCTGCAGCCAGGGTGTCGACCGTGGATCTCAGCGAGTGGAGACTCTGTCCCGCTTCGACATTGACGCGTGTATCTCGTCGCAGTACATCCGGATCTCGTCCGGCATCGACCGCGGCAGACCGTGCACACGACCACAGGTGGGCCACATACTCGGCAGGCATGCCCCACAAGTTGATCCAGCCGGCGGCGCGTCTACCGATTCGACGTAGAGCCGCGACGCTGAATCCAGCAAGCATGATCGGCGGGCCGCCGGGCTGGGTCGGTCGGAGATCGACTGCGGACAGCGGAATGTCGAAGTGTTTTCCGTGGTACTCGACGGGATTCGTGGTCCACAGCACATGCAGAGCGTCGAGTGTCTCGTCGAGTCGTTGCGCTTTGCCTGTCCACGGCAGTCCGAGGGCGAGATACTCGTCCCGCATCCACCCCAGCCCCAGTCCGAGCGTCAGCCGACCCTGGGCGACGGCGTCGAGACTGCTGACCGAACGAGCGAAGAGCAGAGGGTGATGCCACGTCGCATTGACCGTGCTGGTGGCCAGGCGGACATGGTCGGTGGCGACTGCCGCTGCCGTCAGCGCGACGAACGGGTCGAGTGCCGCAGTGAATTCGGGTGGATATGGATTCTGCGGTGTGCCACCCACCGGGTACAGGTCAGTGGGGTGCAGCGGAGTGAGCACTCGGTCGCCGACCCACAGAGAGCGATAGCCGAGCTGTTCTGCCGTGTGTGCGAATTCGGCGACCCGGCTGCCATCGCAGTGCGGGCCGAGCTGGGGCAAGCAGATTCCGATATCCATGACGAGCCTTCCTTCGAACGACGGATGTGTCGTTCGAAGACAGTGCCCGGGCGTCCTTGTCGTCCGCTTGGAGTCGACTTGGATCTACCGATCGAAACGGATGTCCTCGGCCCGTATCGCGCCGGTCGTCCTGCCCGGAGCTCGCTGATTGTCCCAGTACAGGTTGGTGTGCGCGATGACCTGCGCCGGAGGGGGAGCGCCCCACTTGCTCAGGTCCTCGGTTGTGTGCGCATCGCTGACGAGAGTGGCGTCGTAGCCGCGGGCGAGGGCGCCGTGCAATGTGCTGCGGATACAGAAATCGGTTTGTGCACCGGCTACCACGAGTGCGCCGACGGCCAGCTCGGCGAGGACGGATTCAAGCTCGGTTTCCTCGAACGAGTCGCCGAACGTCTTGTGGATCAGGGGTTCGGAAGGGTCTCTGGTGAGCTCGGGAACGTATTCCCACCCCGCCGACCCCAGGGCCAGCTCCTCGGACGAATGTTGGATCCATACGATCGGAACTGCCGCCGTTCGCGCCTTCGCAACCAGTTCGGCGATTCGCGACACAACGGCGTCGGACTCGATCGAGGAGGCCATGACATCGTTCTGGACATCGACTACGAGCAATGCTGTGTTCGGACGGTCGATCAGTGTGGTCATGGAGGCGACACTAGTCACCTCGCGGACACTGCGTCACTCGCTTACCTCAGTACACGTCCCGGACGTACCGCTTCTCGGCCGAGAGGGCCCTCACGTACGCCTCGGCGCTCGACGGGGCGAGCTTTCCGTGTTGAGCGACAATGCCTTTCAGTGCGTTGTCGACGTCCTTGGCCATGCGCGTCGCGTCGCCGCACACGTAGAAGTGAGCCCCCTGCTGGAGCCATTTCCACACCTCTGCGCCGTTCTCGGTCATTCGATCCTGCACGTAGACCTTCGATGATTGGTCACGTGAGAACGCCACATCGAGACGCGCCAGAGATCCACCGTCGAGCATGCTCGTCAGTTCGTCGCGATAGTAGAAATCGGTTGCCGCATGCTGCTCGCCGAAGAACAGCCAGTTCGGTCCTGAGTGGCCGAGTGCGCGTCGCTCATGGAGGAACGCCCGGAATGGCGCCACGCCGGTTCCTGGCCCCACCATGATCATGGGTACGGCCGGATCCTCGGGTGGCTTGAAGTGCGACGACTTCTGCACGAAGATCCCGACGTCCTCGCCCGCGGCGTGATCGGCCAGATACGTCGAGCACACCCCACGCCGCGGCACGCCGTGCACGTTGTAGCGCACGGTCGATACCGTCAACTGCACCTCGTTCGGATTCTCCTTGGGGCTCGAAGAGATCGAATACAGTCGCGGTTGAAGAGGTTTCAGTACCGTCAGCCAGTCGTCGACGCCGGCGCGCACCGGCGCATGGGTCAGGACGTCGATGGATTGACGTCCCCACACCCAATCCGCCAACGCGCCCTTGTTCTCGGGCATCAGCAGCCGCTCGAGATCTGCGTCCCGGGTGCGAGTTTGGACGAATCGGAGAAGGTCGGGTGTTGCCTTGGCGATCTCGAGCCGATCGCGCAGTGCCAACCGGAGCGGCATCGACTCATGCCCCGCGATGTCGACGACGGTGTCTCCACCCAGCCCGGTCGCTTGGAGCCATTCGTCGACGAGCGCATCGCTGTTGCGCGGCCACACACCAAGAGCGTCGCCGGCCTCGTAGCTCAGTGTGCCCTCGGGAAGGTGAAAACCGAACTGGCGCACGTCTTTCGTCGACCCGGGCGCGTTCAGCGGAGTGTTGCGCACGAGCGCGGTGGGAAGGGGTGCCTTCTTGCCGTACGTGGTGGCGGCTGGAAGACGAGACTGCGCGAGTGCCGTGCTGGGGGCGTCGGACGGCGCTAGCTTCGAGAGCACCCGCTCGAGCCACGTCGACGACGCTTCCTCGTGGTCCGGCTCGCAGTCCACGCGGCCGACGAGTCGCGCGGCGCCGAGTTCGGCGAATCGACTGTCGAGGCGTCGACCGTTGCCGCAGAAATCGGCATAGCTCGAATCACCGAATGCGAGCACCGAGAACCGGATGCCGCTCAGATCCGGTGCTGAATCACCGGACAGGCCGTCGAGGAACGTCGTCCCGTTGTCGGGCGCTTCACCGTCACCGGTCGTGCTGCTGATCAACAACACGTCGCTGTAGTCGGTCAACTCGGACGGCGAGAAGTCTTCCATGACGTGCTCTCGGACCGTCATCCCGGCGCTTCGGAGCTGTTCGACGCAGCCGAACGCGAATTCCTCGGCGTTACCGGTCTGCGACGCCCACAGGACAAGTACCTGTTTCGTGTCTTCCTGCGCGTCGGGCACTGGGGCGGCTGCGTGCCGAGAGAACAGTCCGGCGAGCATCCCTTCGAGCCATGCCTGAGTCTCCGTCGACAGCGGCGTGGATGCCGGCAGCGTAGGTACACCCGGGGAGGCCGCATCAGCTCGTAGACCCGCGAGTAGTCCGGCGATGAAACGCTGCTCGACGACCGGAAGGGGCAGGGGAGGGCCTGCGCACTCGCCGACGAGCTCGGCGAGTGCGTCGATCGGCGACATGGATGTCGTGGACACTCCGGGATTCGATGTCGGTTGTGCAGCAGCTACTTTCGTCAACGTCACAGCGCACACTTTGAACTCCGGCTGCTGCGAGAGCGGATCGATGGCGTCGTTGGTGACCGCATTGATCGACAGGTATTCGCCGAACAGGTCGTTCCAGTGGAACGGCGCGAAGCAATCTCCCGGTCGGACACGGTCGCTTACGACGGCGGGGAGTACCGCTCGACCACGACGTGACGCAACCTCGATACGGTCACCGGCAGCGATTTCGAGTCGTGTGGCGTCGGTGGGGTGAATCTCGACGAACGGGCCGGGGTTCAGCTTGTTGAGTTTGTCGACCTTTCCCGTTTTGGTCATCGTGTGCCACTGATGTTGCAGGCGCCCGGTGTTGAGCAGGAACGGGTAGTCGTCGTCGGGCATCTCAGCCGGTGCCATCGAGGGGCGGGCGAAGAACTGCGCGCGTCCGGTCGGAGTCGGGAACGACAATTTCGGGACGGTTCCGTCCTCGTGCGTTCGCAGCGTCTGACTGATTCCGTCGTTCAGGTATCTGATCGGGTGCCGGTCGTCGTCGTCGACGTCTTCCGGAGGGCACGGCCACTGCAGTGGCGTGTCGCGCAGACGCGAGTACGTCGCACCGCGCAGGTCGTAGCCGGTGCGAGGGTTGGAGAAGCCCTTGATCTCCTCGAAGATCTCTTCGGCGCTGGAGTACGTGAAGTCCTCTGCATAGCCGAGTTCGCACGCCATCATTGCAATGATCTGCCAGTCCGGCATCGCTTGTCCGGGCGCGTCCACGGCCTTCTGGAACAGGGTGAGTGTGCGTTCGGAGTTGATCATGACGCCCTCGGACTCGGTCCACAGTGAGGCGGGCAGTACGACGTCCGCGTATCCGTTGGTCTCGGTGTCCGCGAATGCGTCCTGAGTGATCACCAATTCGGCACGTTCGAGGCCTGCGATTACAGTTCTTCTATTGGCAACCGAGGCAACGGGATTGGTGCAGATCACCCAGCAGGCCTTGATGTCACCGTCGGCCATCCGTGAAAACAAGTCGATGGTGCCACCGCCGACATCGGTGCGCAACGTCCCGGCGGGGAGATTCCACTTCTCCTCGACGAATGCGCGATCGTCCGCCGACAGGACTGCGCGTTGTCCGGGAAGCCCTGGCCCCATGTACCCCATCTCGCGCCCGCCCATGGCATTCGGTTGCCCGGTGAGGGAGAACGGCCCACTGCCGGTGCGACAGATGGCACCCGTGGCGAGGTGGAGGTTGACCAGTGCATTGGTGTTCCAGGTGCCGTGCGTGGACTGGTTCAGGCCCATTGTCCAGCAACTCATCCAGTTGTCGGACTCGCCGATCCACCGTGCGGCAGTGCGAATCGACTCCTCCGGTATACCGGTCTTTGCGCTGACCAGTCTCGGTGTGTAGTCGGGGAGGAAGTCCTCCATGGCGTCCCAGCCATCGGTGAACTCGTCGATGAAATCCTGATCGGTGTGCCCGTTGGCGACGAGCAGGTGGAGAAGACCGTTGAGCAGATCGAGATCGGTTCCGGGTGCGATCTGCAGGTGAAGGTGGGCTTTGTCCGCGGTGGCGTTTCGGCGGGGGTCGACGACGATCAACTTGGCGCCCTGCTTGACACGGTCCATCATTCGTAGGAACAGAATCGGATGGCAGTCGGCCATGTTGGCGCCGGTCACCAAGAAGACGTCGGCGTGATCGAAGTCGTCGTACGACCCGGGTGGGCCGTCCGCCCCGAGCGACAACTTGTATCCGGTGCCTGCACTGGCCATGCACAAGCGTGAATTCGATTCGATCTGGTTGGTGCCGATGAACCCTTTCGCGAGCTTGTTCGAGAGGTATTGCGCCTCGAAGGACATCTGTCCCGACACATAGAGACCGAGCGCGTCCGGACCGTGTTCGTCGAGGATTGCTCGCAGCTTCTTCGCGGTACTGGCGATGGTCGACGCGGTGTCGGCTGATTCGAAGTCGTCGCCTCGGGAAGCGCGGGTTCGGGCGGTCTCGAGTCGGCCCGGTGCCGCGAGCATGTCCGAGGTGGTCGATCCCTTCGTGCACAGGCGCCCGAGGTTGGTGGGATGTGATTTGTCGCCGACGGATTTGACGACGGTCGCGGGCTCGTCGGGACGCTTGCTGATCTGCAACGTCATTCCGCAGCCGACACCGCAGTACGCGCACACCGTCTTGACGGTGTCCACGCCGGTCTCGACTGTTCCTGTTCCCACGACACCCACCATCCTCAGCGCAGGATTCGAGTCGATGACACGTCCGTTAGCCCGACGTGACGTTGTCCTCACCGTCAGTCCTGAACGCCCGTGATGTTTTCGGAGTTTCACCCAAGGTGCAACCGACAGAATGTGACGAATAGGACATATGCGCTGGTCAGGGCTTTGACATCCGCGACTAGTCGTGTGAGAGTAGTCGCGTGTCGTCCATCCGCCTGTACATCCTCGGGTCCCTCGCTCAGCGAGGAGAGATGCATGGACATCAACTCAAGCTGCTGGCCGAGGAAGAACGCGTTCATATGTGGACCGACATCTCGGTGGGGAGCCTCTACGGGGCATTGAAGCGCCTGCATTCGGAGGCTCTGATCACCGACGTTCGGACCGAACAAGAGGGGAACTTCCCGGCGCGGCAGGTGTACGCAATCACCGAGTCCGGCCGTCGAGCCCTCGACGCGCTGCGACTCGAAGGCTTGACCGGTTACGTTCTGCGTCCAGATCCATTCGATCTAGCGCTCACCAGGCTCGATCCGGATCGTCTCGACCGACTTCCAGAGCTCATCGCGGCCAGAGTCGACCTGTTGAAAGAACTGTTGCGCACGACCCGGGAAGCGAATTCCCGGGCACGCCCGCACCTGTCCCTCGCCGAGACCTTCGCGCTCGAACATCGCGAGAAGCGTCTTGTGGCCGAGATCGAATGGCACGACAGCCTCGTCCAGGCATTGCCGAACGTGGTAGAGGACGAGCGCACTCGGACGCACTTCCCGCAACCACACTTCCCGCACCCGCACCGACCGAAGGACTGACACACACCATGACCGAGTCCATCCCCCGCACGTCCGCACCTGGTGTGGAGGTGCCCCGTCGGGCTTGGCAGGCGCTGATTGTGCTGCTGCTCGGTATGTTCATGGCGCTTCTCGACACGACGATCGTGAACGTAGCGCTGCCTACCATCGAGACGAGTCTCGACGCGTCCGAGGCGACGCTGTCGTGGATCATCTCCGGTTACGCTCTTGCGTTCGGCCTTGCCCTGATACCCGCGGGCAAGATCGGTGATCGCGTCGGGCACAAGTGGGTCTTCTTCGCAGGCCTCGCGCTGTTCACCGTCGCCAGCTTCGCATGTGGTCTGGCACAGAACGACCTTCAACTGGTGATCGCAAGAATCGTCCAGGGACTTGCTGGCGGCATCTTCGTCCCCGCCGTCACCGCGTTCATCCAGCTGCTGTTTCCCGGCCAGGTGCGTGGCAAAGCCTTCGCCATCATGGGCGCCGTCATCGGAGTGTCCACGGCACTCGGACCGATCGCAGGCGGATTGATCATCGAGGCGTTCGGCAACGAAAACGGCTGGCGCGGCGTCTTCTGGGTGAATCTGCCGATCGGTGCGGTAGGCCTGATTGCCGCTGCCTTCCTGCTACCGAACCGGTCGGAGATCGAGTCCGAGACCCGGTCCGAAACCGGCATCGACTGGGTGGGACTCCTGCTCGTCACCGCAGGACTTGTTGCGCTGTTGGTTCCGCTGATCGAGGGACAGGATCAGGGTTGGCCGGTGTGGACGTACATCACCCTCGCCGCCGGTGCACTGCTCATCGCAGCCTTCGGCGCCTGGGAGGTTCGATACACCAAGCGCGGGCACAACCCATTGGTTCCCCCGAAGCTCTTCGCGCATCCCGCGTTCACCGGCGGCACGATCCTGGCCCTGGTGTACTTCGCGTCCTTCACCAGCATCTTCTTCACTCTGTCGTTGCTGTGGCAGTCCGGGCTCGGCAACTCGGCGCTGTCGTCGGGCGCCGTGATGCTTCCGTTCGCCATCGGCAGCATCATCGCCTCCTCGCAGAGCAACAAGCTCACTCAACGACTTGGTCGAACCGTTCTGCTGCTCGGAACGTCCTTGGTGGCCGTCAGTTTGATCTGGATGTGG
The DNA here is from genome assembly GCF_057808915.1 of Rhodococcus sp. FG69. Lineage (NCBI taxonomy): Bacteria > Bacillati > Actinomycetota > Actinomycetes > Mycobacteriales > Nocardiaceae > Rhodococcus > Rhodococcus sp. FG69. The sequence continues at coordinate 12,336 of NZ_JBMDIX010000029.1, forward strand.
ATTCTGCTCGCCACGACCGATCCGTCCGAGCTGACCAACTGGAAGCTGTTGGTGCCGTTGTTGATCGGAGGACTGGGCAACGGCGCGTTCATCGCGCCGAACGCGCAGTTCATCGTCGCAACGGTCGATCGGCAGGACGCGGGTGCCGCCAGCGGCGTCATCTCGACGATGCAGCGCATCGGTAGTGCTGTCGGCATCGCCGTCATCGGGAGCGTGCTGTTCGGGTCTCTGAACATCACTGGACCCGACACTGTCGCAAGCGGATTCATGCATGCGGCATCGGTCGCGATGGCAGTCAGCGCGTCGTTCGGTGTGGTGGCGCTGCTGCTGGTGTTCGCGCTTCCCAAGCGCGTCGACGCGCCAGGGCCGCCTGCGCGAGAGTGAAGCGAATCGCTAAGCGAGGCTGCGCTTGTGTGCTTCCACGACAGACGTTGCGAGCGCCGCGATCTTGACGTTCATGTCCTGAGAAGTCTTGCGTAGCATTTCGAATGCTTGATCGTCGGACACGTCGTGCATCGCCATCATCAGTCCGATGGCCTTGCCGATCTCACGGTTGCTTTGGAGACCATGGCGCAGGGTGTTTGCCTCTTCACCGGAGATGATTGCCGACACCGTCACGGCCGCGAACGCCGTCAACATGATGGCGTGGTCGGCGGTGTCGGAATCGAATGCGCCCGGTGTGTCACTGAACAGGTTGATCGCGCCGACCTTCTTCTGGTCGAGCATCAAACGGAATCCCATGGCTCCACGAACCGGCGTGCGCGTGACGACACCTCTCGCCAGAGCAGGCCACGCACTGGGCGAAAGGAAATCCGATTCGATCTGCGCCGCCTCGTTCTCGATTGCGTCGAGGCACGGTCCTTCGCCCGTTGCACGTTCGATGTCGTCGACGGTACGGGCAACTTGATCGGACGCCGCGACAGTCAGCGGCTGACCCCGGTTGACGAGCATCAGGCTGGCATGGTCACAACCCGGCACGAGCAGAGTCGCCGCCACACAGATGGCCGTGTAGATCTCTTCTGCGCTGGAGCCTCGATAGACGATGTCCGCCAATGCTGCAAAGACGGTCGCGGGATCGGCAGACGCTGTCGCGCTTGCCAGCGATTTTTCCTCCATGGATACTCCGTTCGGGTCGATGCGAAGGCCCATAACGGCATGTTGCGCCGCTCTGGACTGGGAAATATGCCAGCCTTCGACCAATCAGAGTACGCAGTGCTCAGTAGTCGAGGTTCACTAGGCAGTGGCTGCGCACGGTGGGGCTGGTGCATCCTCGGCGAACGGCTTGCCGGGAGGTTCGATGTACGCGGCGTAGAGGACCACCGGAACTGTGCCGAGATTGGTGCCCTCGTGTATGTGATCAGCGCCTACTTCCTCGGCGATGACCTGGCCTGCCGGTGTAGAGACCTGCGTGCAGTCGTGCAGGGTTCTCGTGAGAACGCCCTGCTCGACGAATGCGTAGACCGGACCGTCGTGGTAGTGCCAACCGGTTGTCCCGCCAGGTGCGATCGTGATCTTGCGGGCGGTGAAGTCGGTGCCCGCAATATCGGCGCTACCGGGAATCAGCGGGAAGGACACGTGGGCGAGAGTCTCCGCAGTGACCCCGGACGGCGGTGTCGCCCCGGCAAGCGCGGGGGACAGCCCGGCCACTGCGATACAGCAGAGTCCGACGGTAGCGATTCGGCCAATCGATGTCATCGCGTGTTGCCTCTCGTCAGAGTGCCCCGAACGACACCAGACTAGAACCCGCTCGATCAGGTGGGGTGGGTATCGAATATTTGCTCTTGCGGCCCGCTGAGTAGCCTTTCGTCAATGGATGAATCGCACGCGTTCGAATACGGAGTCGACGGGCCGAAGGTCATTCTTGCCGGAATCGACGGCTCGGAGTCGTCGTGGAAGGCGGCGGCGTACGCGGCGGGACTGTCGAGGCGTCAAGGATCGCTGCTCGTGCTCGTCTATGTACAACCTCTGGCCACCGCAGCATGGGGGCAGGCCGGCATTTCCCTCGTCGAGACCGGCAAGGAGATCGCCGACGAGTTGCTCGCCTACATCGAAAAGGCTGCGGCGCACACCGACGTACCCAAATGGGAATTCCGCACTGCCACAGGAGATCCCTACAACGGAATCGTCGCGGTCGCCGAGGAACTGCGGGCGGATGCCATCGTCGTCGGTGCGTCGGAGCATGCTGGTCACCGAATGTTCGGCTCGGTCGCAGTGAGACTGGTCAAAGCCGGCCGTTGGCCGGTCACCGTTGTTCCGTGAGGACCGAAAGTTGTGGGGCGGGCGGGGCTCGAACCCGCGACCAATGGATTATGAGTCCACGGCTCTAACCGACTGAGCTACCGCCCCATTCTCGCGCGTGGCGAGCGGTTACGAATGCTACCGAATCGCCTGTCGAGGACCCCTCGGAGGGGTCGTCATACGGCCGCGATGGTCACCGGTACCCCGTTGAGGATCGCATTGGCCGACACTGCATCCACTTTCTGCGGATCGGTGATGTCGTTGGCGCTCGCTCCCACCACCGTCGATGCAACCGAGAGTTCGACTCCCTTGCGCTGATGGCCGAATCCGTGCGGCATGCTGACCACGCCCGGCATCATCCGGTCGGTGGCGATCACCTCGATCTCGACCGCTCCCGCAGCCGATGTCACGGCGACAAGCGAGCCGTCCTCGATGCCGCGTGCCGTCAGATCATCGGGATGCGCGAGCAATTGGTGGCGAGGTTTGCCCTTGGTGAGCCGCGGTGCGTTGTGCATCCACGAGTTGTTGCTGCGCAGATGTCGACGACCGATCATCAGCAGTTGCCCGTCGGTCGGGACCTCGGTGGTGGTCATCAGATCGTGCAGCGCGGGGAGTTCGCCGACGATGATGTCCTGTACGAGTTGAATCCGCTTGTTTCGAGTGCGGAGCTTGCGCGGAAGACCGGGCACGAGTGGGCCGAGGTCCACGCCGTGTGGAGACTTCGCGAGCTTCGCGACCGACAGGCCTTTGCGGTGATTGCGAAGTAACACGTCGACGGTTCGGCGGGGAGAGAGGCGCAGGCGAGCCTCGGTGACAATGGATTTGGGGGTCAGGCGCGCACGAAGCGCACCGAGGGTGGACCCTGCGAGGGCCGCCTGATAGCGGACGGCGAGGTCGCGGAAGATCTCCCAATCGGCTTTGGCGCCAGCCTTCCTGGTCAGGACGGCGGGCATGAACTTCGCAGTGTTGCGCACGGCGAAGGCCTGGAAGATCAGGTCGTAGTGGTCGCGTTCGAGGGTCATCGTCGGCGGCAGGATCACGTCCGCGTGTCGGGATGTCTCATTGATGTAGAAGTCGAAGGACACCATGAAGTCCAGCTCTGCGAACGCTCGATCGAGCTTCTCGCCGCCCGGCATCGACAGCACGGGATTGCCGGAGAACACGGCCATCGCCCGGATCCGGCCGTCACCCGGCGTCGTCATCTCGTCCACCATCGTCGAGCACGGAAATTCACCCGCGAACTCCGGCAAGTCACGCACGCGCGAGCGCCACTTGTCGAAGTGACCTCTGCCGACGATGTTCTTCTCGACAAGATCGATGGCGGGATCGGTCAGCATCGCACCGCCGACGCGGTCCAGATTGCCGGTGAGAATGTTGAGCACCTGAATTGCCCACTGGCACACGGTGCCGAACTGCTGCGTGGAGACGCCCATCCGTCCGTACGCGACGGCAGCGTCCGCTGCGGCGAAGTCCATTGCGAGCGTTGTGATGTCCTCGGCGGAGATTCCGACGACGGGCGCCACCGACGCTGGCGTGAAATCGGCAACGAGCGAGGCTATCTCGGCTTCGCCGTCGACGTAGTCCGCGGTTCGTGTCTTGCCCGAGCCGACTATCGAGTTGATCAATGCAAGCAGGAGCAGCGCGTCGGTTCCTGGCCTGACGAAGTGGTGAACGTCCGCAACATCGGCAGTCTCGGACCGGCGAGGGTCGATCACGACCAGCTTGCCCCCTCGTGCCTTGAGGTCACGGACGCGGTTCGCGAAATCGGGCACCGTCATCATCGAGCCGTTCGATGCCATCGGGTTTCCGCCCAGTACGAGGAAGAAGTCGGTTCGGTCGATGTCCGGGATCGGAAGTGCGAGCTGGTGACCGTACAGAAGATGGTTGACGAGTTGGTGGGGAAGCTGGTCCAGGGATGTCGCCGAGTAGCGGTTCTTTGTTCGCAGCATCGACGTGAACGGGATTCCGTGCGTCATCGCGCCAAGGCTGTGCACATTGGGGTTGCCCTGATAGATGCCGACCGCATTGGAACCGTGCTTCTTACGAGTCGACGCCAGACCCTTGGCCACGAGGTCGTAGGCCTCGTCCCATTCGATCTCCTGCCACCCGCTGTCGGTACGACGTACCGGCTTGATCAAGCGATCAGGATCGTCGTGCAGATCGATCAAGGAGACCGCCTTGGGGCAGATGTGTCCACGGGAGAGCGGATCCAGCTTGTCGCCGCGGACGGACGTGACGGTGTTCTCCTCGACGGTGAACTCGAGGCCGCACATCGCCTCGCAGAGATTGCACGAGCCGAACTTGATCGTCATCGAAAAACTCTCCATTCGTCCGTGCGAGCCTAGCGCGGGCACTTGATCGAGCCGAGCGGTATCGATTGCCTCCTCGGCCCAATCCTGGAGCGGTCGGTTCCGAATCCAATCGAAACGGATAGCTAGAACGTGTTCCAATTTTGCGGTTCTGTGACTATCGTCGGATTCACTGCAATCGGCTCGAATGGCGAGCCGGACGGCGTGGAGGTGGCAAGTCGCAATGAAAACCAAAGGCGCTGTGCTGTGGGGTCTGAACGAACGGTGGTCGGTCGAGGAGATCGAGGTCGGGGACCCGGTGGCAGGAGAGGTTCAAATCCGCATGGAGGCAGCGGGCATGTGCCACTCCGACCATCACATCGTCACCGGCGCGACGCCGATGCCGTCGTACCCCGTCATGGGAGGGCACGAAGGGGCCGGGGTCATCACCAAGGTGGGGCCGGAGGTCAAGACCCTGAAGGAGGGCGACCATGTCGTCCTGTCGTTCATCCCGTCGTGCGGCCACTGTCCGGCCTGCGCAAACGGGCATCAAAATCTGTGTGACCTCGGAATGGGCCTTCTGAGTGGAATGGCGATCAGTGACGGCACCTTTCGGATACAGGCTCGCGGCCAAGACGTCATCCCGATGTGCCTGCTCGGCACGTTCTCGCCGTACATGACGGTGCACGAGACCTCCGCCATCAAGATCGACGACGATATTCCTTTCGACGTCGCCTCGCTCGTCGGCTGCGGTGTGCCGACCGGTTGGGGTTCGGCCGTCAACGTCGCCAAGGTGACCCCGGGTGAGACGGTAGCCATCATCGGCGTCGGGGGAGTGGGGCTCAGTGCACTGCAAGGTGCCGTGCAGTCGGGGGCGACCAAGGTCATCGCCATCGATCCTGTTCCGTTCAAACGTGATCAGGCGTTGAAGTTCGGTGCAACTCATGTATTCGCCAGTGCTGCCGAGGCATTGATGCCGCTGATGGAACTCACCGAAGGACGGATGGCGGAGAAGACGATCATCACCGTCGGCGAGATAAAGGGCGAGGACATCGAGGCCGCGCTGCTGCTGACCGCAAAAGCCGGCCGCTGCGTCGTCACCGGAATGGGACGCATGGAGGACATGGACGTCAAGCTGAACTTGTTCCTGTTTACGATGCTTCAGAAGGATCTGCAGGGCGCAATCTTCGGTGGCGGCAACCCGCGCCACGACATCCCGCTTCTGCTGTCGATGTACAAGAGCGGGCAGCTCAACCTCGACGACATGATCACCAACACCTACTCGCTCGACGACATCAACTCCGGATACCAGGACATGCTCGACGGCAAGAACATCCGCGGCGTTATCAAGTACACCGACGCCGACCGGTAGTTCATGCAGTTTCGGTAGTTCACCATCGCTTGAAAGTCACATCCATACGGTCAGGTGGCGTGGGAGGACCATTCAAGCGAAAGGGGGCCACGAACTAGGGTTGTCGATGTGCACAGTCTTGATTTGATCGCAGGTTGGCCAGTCGACAACGCATCGGCGACGGTGGTGTCCGAGGCCGGGGTGGTCGATCGGTACGGCGATCTCGATCGGGTCTACGAGTTGGCATCGGTCACCAAACTGCTCGTCGCGTATGCCGCGTTGGTCGCGATCGAGGAGGAGGCCATCGATCTCGAGCAGCACGCAGGGCCGGACGGATCAACGGTCCGCCATCTGCTCGCGCACACGTCCGGTCTCGCCTTCGGTGAGCAGAAGGTGCAGGCCGCTCCCGGCAGCAAACGCATCTACTCCAGTGCGGGTTTCGAGGTGCTGGCGGACACGATCGCTCAGGACACCGGCATCGCGTTCACGGACTACCTCGACGAGGCGGTGTTTCAACCGCTCGGAATGACCAGTTCCACGCTGCCGGGCTCGGCGGGGCATGGTGCTCGGTCGTCGGCGTCCGATCTGTCCGCGTTCGCTGCCGAACTGCTCGCTCCCACGCTGGTGTCGCCGTCGACCTTCGCCGCGGCCACGTCGGTCCAGTTCGAGGGGCTCTCGGGCATTCTGCCCGGCTATGGATCTCACAAGCCCAACGACTGGGGCCTGGGATTCGAGCTCCGCGACAGCAAGTCGCCGCACTGGACAGGAGCCGACAACTCGGTGCGGACGTTCGGCCACTTCGGCCAGTCGGGAACGTTTCTGTGGGTCGATCCGGATGCGGGCCTGGCGACGGTTGTGCTGACGGATCTCGCGTTCGGTGAATGGGCAAAGCCGCTCTGGCCCGAGCTCTCGGATGAAATTCTGCACAATAACCCCAGGTGAACCAGCAAGAACAAAAGAGCACTGGCGCAACAGGGGCAACTCGGGGCACACTAGTACAAGTACGTGCAATAGAGCAGCACTGATCCAGGCGTGTCGAGGTCGTTGGGGAAGACGTCCCTCGTCGAAGCTGGAGGTGTTTTCGAAATGCGCGTATCGAACCAATTCGCGGATACGACGGCGGGTGTGGTGTACATCCACTCATCGCCGGCTGCGCTGTGCCCGCATGTCGAGTGGGCGCTGTCGGATGCCCTCGATTGCCGCGCGAACCTGAAGTGGTCCGCGCAGCCCTCGTCGGATGGTCAGCTTCGCGCGACCAGCAACTGGGTCGGACCCGTCGGCACCGGCGCCGTATTGGCGGGCGTTCTGCGCTCGTGGCAGATGCTCCGGTTCGAGGTGACCGAAGACGCCAGTGACGGTGTCGACGGCGAACGTTTCGCGCATGTGCCCGGTCTTGGACTGTGGCGTGGGTCGACCAGTGCCAACGGCGACGTCATCCTCGGCGAAATGCGACTGAAGGCGATGATCGAGGGCAATTCCGGCAACCTCGCTGCGGAAATCGAACATGCTCTCGGCAGTAGCTGGGACGAAGCTTTGGAGCCGTATCGAACCGGCGGCGGTGGCGCCGAGGTCACCTGGTTGAGTCGCCACGCTGGCTGACGTTCGTTTTTCCGCTGTCCGGTATCGTCGCGACCGTGCCAAGGTAGGCATGTGGGTTGGTACGTGTGGATAGGTGGTTTCAATGTTGTCGACCGGTAAGGTCATTCGATTCGACGAATTCAAGGGATACGGGTTCGTCGCTCCGGACGAGGGCGGCGAGGATGTGTTCATCCACGTCAACGATCTGGATTTCGACAAGCGCCTGCTGGCGCCCGGTGTTCGTGTCGAGTACGTCGCCGAAGAGGGCGACCGCGGCCTCAAAGCGGCTCAGGTACAGATCATCGATTCGCCCAAGCCTGTCACTCGGGCGGCGGTACCGGCAGTGGTGCCTGACGCCGAAACGACCGAGTACGACGATGTCGTGTGCGACGTGCTGTCACTGCGTGATTTTTCTGCGGAATTGACCGAGGGTCTGCTGCACGCCAACCGTGCGTTGACTGCCGATCAGATTCTCGACGTCCGACAGGTCCTCATCAGGATCGCGCAATCGCACAAGTGGCTCGAGGGCTGAGAAGACCCAGGTCCGAGCGACTATCGACCGCACTACAACTGTGCCCCGGTGACAAGTCACCGGGGCACAGTTGTAGTGCGAGTTCGATCAGAGCGGGATGTTCTTGTGGTTCCCGCGGAGTGCCGGAGCCGCAGCCAGCGCTTTGGCGATGGTCGAGCGAGTGAGCGCGGGCTCGATCACTTCGTCGACGACGCCGATGGCCACTGCTCGGTCGACGCCTCCTGCAATGGATTCGTGCTCGACTGTCAATCGGTCGTGGAGTGCTTCGCGCTCGTTTTCGGAGGCCGCAGCAAGCGCCTTCTTGTGCAAAATTCCGACGGCTGCCTTGGCGCCCATGACGGCCACCTCCGAACCCGGCCACGCGTAGACAGCAGTGGCACCGAGCGCGCGAGCGTTCATCGCGATGTAGGCGCCGCCGTAGATCTTGCGAGTGACGAGCGTGACGCGCGGGACCTTGGCTTCGGCGAAGGCATGCAGCAGCTTCGCCCCGCGACGGACGACACCTTCCCATTCCATGCTGACACCGGGCAGGTAGCCGGGAACGTCGACGACCACGACGAGCGGGATACCGAAGGCGTCGCACAAACGCACGAATCGTGCAGCCTTCTCGGCGCTTTCGGAATTGAGGCAGCCTCCGAGGCGGATCGGATTGTTCGCGATCACGCCGACGGTCCTGCCGCTCAGGCGGCCGAGACCGATGACGATGCTGCGGGCCCAACCACCCTGGAACTCTTCGAAGGTCGACTCGCCCTCGACGTTGTCCAGCAGCTCGTCGATGATCGGATGTACGTCGTAGGCGCGGCGGTTCGACTCGGGCAGCAGCGCGCGTAGGTCTGTGTCGCCGTGTTCGGCCGCGGCGATGTCGAACGTGCCTTGCTCGCTGAACATCGATACGAGCCGACGAGCGCGGGTGAGGGCGTCCAGTTCGTCGTCGGCGACGATATGGCAGACACCGGACTTCTTGTGGTGGGTGTCAGGGCCACCGAGCGATTCCATGTCTACTTGCTCGCCGGTGACGCTGCGGACCACGTCGGGTCCGGTCACGAACACGCGTCCTTCGGGAGCCATGATGACGACGTCGGTCAGAGCTGGACCGTACGCTGCGCCACCGGCTGCGAAACCGAGGACGACGGAAATCTGTGGGACGAGGCCGGAGGCGCGAACCATCGCCTCGAATACGAGGCCGACGGCGTGGAGCGCTTCGACGCCCTCAGCGAGCCGAGCACCACCGGAATGCCAGATTCCGACGATGGGTGCGCCGCGATCGATCGCGGTGTCGATGGCGGAGACGATATGCCTGCATCCGTCCACTCCCATGGCGCCGCCCATCACGGTGGCGTCGGAGCAGTAGGCGACGGTGTGGACGCCGTCGATGTCACCGGACGCGGCCAGGAGGCCGGACTTGTCGTGGTCGTGTAGCGGAATCATCGTCCCGGCGTCGAAAAGCTTCTCGAGTCGGGCGACTGGATCACGGGGGTCGGTGGAACTACCCGAGCGTGTCACGGGGGACAGAATGGTCATCGCGTTCTCCTTCTGCATGCCCCGATGAGGGGCGTTCCCGGGTGAGAGTTGTTGGCTCTCACCCGGGTTCGAGTCCTGCACGGGTCAGATCGTCACCCTGTGGTAAAGATCAGGCCCGACCGAAGGCGAGCGCGACATTGTGCCCACCGAATCCGAACGAGTTGTTGATCGCGTACTCGATCTGTCCGACGCGGGGCTCGCCCTTGACGACGTCGAGATCGATCTCTGGATCCTGATTCTCCAAATTCAGTGTGGGAGGGATGATGCCCTCGCGCACTGCCAGCACCGTCAGAACCGATTCGAGAGCGCCGACGGCACCGATCGAGTGGCCCAGAGCGGACTTGGGTGCATACACCGCTGCGTGATTTCCGACGGCCTTGTTGATCGCCAGCGCTTCGGCGGTGTCTCCGATGGGAGTGGCCGTTGCGTGGGCGTTCACATGGGTGATGTCGGACTTCTGCAGACCTGCGGTCTCGATCGCACGCGCCATGGCGCGCGCGGCACCCTTGCCCTCCGGGTCGGGAGCCACGAGGTGGAACCCGTCGGAGGTGATTCCGGCACCGAGCAGGCGGGCGTGGATCGTTGCGCCGCGTGCCTTGGCGTGCTCCTCGGTCTCGATGACCATGAGCGCACCCGCTTCACCGAAGACGAAGCCGTCACGATCCTTGTCGAACGGACGTGACGCACCCTTCGGATTGTCGTTGTTGGTGCTCATCGCCCGCATCATGGAGAAGCTGGCGATCGGAACCGCGTCGATGTAACCCTCGACGCCGCCGGTGACGACCATGTCCGCGTCGCCCATCACGATCATCCGCCACGCATGTGCGATGGCTTCCGATCCCGAGGAGCAGGCAGAGACGGGGGTGATGACGCCGGCCTGTGCTTTGAGCTCGAGTCCGACGACCGCTGCGGGGCCGTTCGGCATGACCATCTGAACGGCGAGCGGAGATACCTTGCGGTAGCCGCCGGCCTTCATCTTGTCGTTGGCCTCGATCAGTGAATCGCCGCCACCGAGACCGGTACCGATCGACACACCGAGGCGAAGGGGATCGACGTCGGGAGTACCGGCGTTCTTCCAGACCTCACGACCGAGCACGGTGGCCAGCTGCTCCACGTAGCTCAGGCGACGAATCTCGACCCGCGAGAGCAGGCTCTGCGGGTTCACCGCGAGGTGGCCGCCGATCCGCACGGGCAGGTCGTACTCGGCGACGAAGTCGTCTTCCAGCGTTGCGATTCCGCTGTCGCCGTTCAGCAGACCCTTCCACGTGGCATCGACGTCACCCGCGAGTGACGTGGTCGCAGCGAGGCTGGTGACGACGACACTGGGGAAGCGTCCGTTGGCGGTGGATGGGTTGGTCATGGGCCCTGTCACTCGCTCGCGGAGTCGTCGAGCTTGGCCTTGATAGCTTCTGCGGCTTCGGGGTTCTCCGCTTCGAGCTTCTGGATGTAGTTGACGGCGTCGCCGACGGTACGCAGACCTGCGAGGTCCTCGTCGGGGATCTTCACGCCGTACTTGTCCTCGGTCTGCACTGCGATCTCGACCATGGAGAGTGAGTCGATGTCGAGGTCGTCCACGAAGGACTTCTCGATGGTCACCTCGGACGGTTCGATGCCCGTGACCTCCTCGATGATCTCTGCAAGTCCGGCGATGAGGTCTTCCTGGCTGGCCACTTGAGTGGCTCCCTTCTATTGGTGATCGGCACGTCGTGAATCGGCGTGCCGAAGTCATGGTGTTGGTCGTGCGCTTCCTGCCGACGTCTTCGTGGACGCCAGATGCCGACCCTCCGCTGAGGACGGCACCTCGAACCCGTGACTATTTCGGTCACGGGAAGTCTCTAGGAGCTCTAGATCAGCTCCGCCAGTGCGGCGATGTCCTCGGGCTTCTTCAGGCCCAGGTTCGGTGTCCCGCGCATCTCACGCTTTGCGATTCCGATGAGCGTTCCGGCCGGCGGCAACTCTGCCACAGCAGTGACCGCCGAGTCACGCAGCGTCTGAGTGCACAGATCCCACCGGACAGGTTTCGTGACCTGTGCGGCAAGTTTGGTGACGGCGTCCGCCCCGGATGTGACCGGCTTGCCGTCGGAGTTCGACAGCAGCGTCCGGACGGGTTCGGACGGCGTGATCGCGGCGACAGCCGCTGCGACCGCGTCCTGCGCGGATGCCATGAATCGGGTGTGGAACGCGCCCGCAACCGGAAGTGCACGCACTCGTGCCTTCTCTGGAGGGTTCTCGGCGAGTTCGGCGAGTGCTGTGAGCAACCCTGCCGCAACGATCTGGCCCGCGGCATTGACGTTGGCCGGCTCCAGTCCGAGTTCTTCGAGGCGGGCGAGAACGACGGCTTCGTCGCCACCGAGCACCGCTGACATTCCGGTCGGCTCGAGCGCACACGCCTTTGCCATCTCGGCGCCACGGACCGATGCGAGGGTCACTGCCTCGTCGGAGGTGATCACCCCTGCCACTGCGGCGGCGGCAAGCTCTCCGACGGAGTGCCCAGCGATGATCGCGTCGGCGGGCAGGATTCCCTGTCCGACGATTTCCTCGAACGCGAGAAGCGCAGCGGCGACGACGAGAGGCTGCGTCACCGAGGTATCGGTGATCTCCTCCGCGGTGGCAGTCGTACCGAGTCGTGCAAGATCGAGACCGGACGCCTTGGACCACAGGGCAACGCGATCGGCGGCTCCGGGTAGTTCGAGCCATGGCAGAAGCATGCCGGGTGTCTGGGAGCCCTGGCCGGGCGCAAGCAACGCAATCACATCGTTAAGAGAACACCGTCGAGGCCTGTTTAGGAGATGTCGCTCCCGATGAACCTTCGACCCCCAATTTGTGAATACCCAACAAACGGGCTTGTGGAGGGTTTGCATCGCCGAAGCGGGTGTAGGCGTTACGTGACCACTTCACCGAATGTGACGTGTGTGATCTGTGGGGCAGGATAGTGCGGTTCGTGATGGGTTCGAGTCAGACGACCTACCGTTGCCGCAACCCTCAACACGTACGCATCACGGGATGATGTCGGATCTCGTCCTGTGACTTCGGCTATTCTTTTGAGCCGATATCGCACAGTATTTGGATGAACAAACAGCAGACGCGCACAAGTTTCGACCGCGCCACCGCAGTCGAGGTAGGCGTCGAGAGTATCGGCGAGGCCGGAACCTGCCGAGGACAGCGGAAGCACGAGGAGGTCGTTGAGCGCGGCGATCGCGGCCGCGTCACCGAGCAACGCGCGCTCGGGTAGCAGCTCTCCAGCGTGTACCGGCCGGGGGGCACCGCGCCATCCCGCTACCGCCTGCATTCCGGCGAAAGCCTCGACCGCACTCGAATGCGCTGCACCCAATGTGCGCGTCGTCGGGCCGATCACAACCGGACCGTCCGAAAAATTCTGCAGCATTTCGTCAAGAAAGGAACTACTCGTCGGGTCGTCGGACAGCTGGCCACTGACCACCATCACCAGACGGGTTCCCTGGACGACTGCAAGAGCGGCACGACCGTGCTTCTGTGCCACCGCGTGCACCGTCCCCACCACCGAGACGCCCAAGTTGTCCGGAGGCGTACCCACCAGGACGGTGGCAGGTGCCGTTGCATCCCAGTTGAGCGTTGCAGCTCGCGACAGCATGTCCGATCCCGTGTCGCCCCGGACCACGGCGTCGACCACCAACGCCTCGAGCCGTGTGTCCCAGGCCCCGCGAGATTCTGCGGCACTGGCATAGACCGACGCCGCTGCGAACCCCAACTCGCGGCCGTATCGCAGGACAGCCTCGGTCAGAGCGACGAGCTGCTGGTCGTTGCGTGCCAGCGCGGGCAGCCACTGTTCGAAGAACTCCATCGCGACACGGACCATGTCGACCGTCTGACGCAGCGTAAGCCGGCGGGCCAGATCTTGCGGAATGACCTGGAATGCATCGAGGCTGAACCGGATATCGCTCTGCGGGTTCTTCAGCCATTCCAAGAAGTTGTCCACCGCGGTCTGGATCAACAACTGCACGCTTGCTCGCTGTGCCGCGTCGAGACCACCGAAGAACGGCAACTGATCCTGCATGGCCGTCACGGCCTCCGTCGACAACCGACCGGAGAACTGCTTGACGCGCCGCAGTAGTGCGTCAGGCAGCGGATCGCGCTTCTGACGTGCAGGCGTGAGCGCTTTGACCGGCAGATGAACCTCGTTGTCGGTGATGTAGCTGTCGCTTACGTACTCGTCACGGTTGGACCCGGAACGCTTATCGTCCGGGTTCTTGCCCTGCTCGGTCACTCCGCAGGCTCCGCTCTGGTCTCTCGGGTCACTCCGCAGGCTCCGCTCTCATCTCCTGGGTCACTCCGCAGGCTCCGCTCTCGTGTCGACCATGAGAAAAACCTACGCCCGCCCACCGATGCCCGAGAAAACGGACACCAGTGGACGGGCGAGGGTTGTCACCGAAGTGGTTACGCAGAACCGGTGTCGGCGAACGACGTGGGCGCTGCCGTCACGTCGTCGATCTTGTACTTGTCCGCCGCTTCGACTGCCTTGGACTTGTCGATCTCGCCGGACGCAGCCAGAGCCGACAGGGCGGCGACGACGATCGATTCCGCGTCGACGTTGAATACACGTCGCGCAGCCGGACGGGTGTCGGAGAAGCCGAAGCCGTCGGTTCCGAGCGTGACGTAATCGCCCGGAACCCACTGACGGATCTGGTCCGGAACCGCACGCATCCAATCCGAGGACGCGATGACCGGGCCGTTCGCGTCGGCCAGCGCCGAGGTGACGAACGGAACGCGCTTGTCGGCACCGGGGTTGCGAAGCGACTCCCGCTCGGCGTCGACGCCGTCGCGGCGCAGCTCGCCCCACGACGTCACGGACCACACAGCCGAACGCACACCCCACTCCTCGAACAGCAGCTCGCGAGCCTTACGGGCCGAGACCATCCCGACGCCCGATGCCAACAGCTGTGCCTCGGGTCCGTCGCCGTCCTGCGGAGCCTCGAACCGATAGATGCCCTTCAGCAGACCCTCGACGTCGAGGTTCTCCGGCTCGGCCGGCTGCACGTACGGCTCGTTGTAGAGAGTGATGTAGTAGAAGATGTTCTCGCCGCCGAAACCTTCTACACCCTCGGTGCCGCCGTACATCCGACGCAGACCGTCCTTGACGATGTGCGCGATTTCGTACGAGAACGCCGGGTCGTACGCGACTGCAGCCGGGTTGGTCGACGCCAACAGCAGCGAGTGACCGTCGGCGTGCTGCAGACCCTCACCCGTCAGGGTTGTGCGACCTGCCGTTGCGCCGAGTACGAATCCGCGGGCCATCTGATCGGCTGCGGCCCACAAACCGTCGCCGGTGCGCTGGAAACCGAACATCGAGTAGAAGATGTACAGCGGGATCATGACCTCGCCGTGGGTGGCGTACGAGGTTCCGACCGCGGTGAACGACGACGTAGAACCGGCCTCGTTGATGCCCTCGTGCAGGATCTGGCCGACCGAGCTCTCCTTGTAGGCGAGCATCAATTCCGAGTCCACCGAGGTGTACAGCTGGCCGTTGCGGTTGTAGATCTTCAGCGACGGGAACCACGAGTCCATACCGAACGTGCGGGCCTCGTCGGGGATGATCGGCACGATGCGGTGCCCGATCTCCTTGTCGCGAAGAAGTTCCTTCATCACTCGCACGAGCGCCATCGTGGTGGCGACTTCCTGCTTGCCCGAGCCCTTGCGAAGCGTCTTGTACGTGTCGTCGCTCGGCTGCGGAAGCGGCGTGGCGCTGACGCGACGCTCGGGGACGAAACCGCCGAGCTTGTTGCGACGATCGAGCATGTACTGGATCTCGGGAGCATCCGCACCGGGGTGGTAGTACGGCGGCATGTAGGGGTCCTTCTCGAGCTCCTCGTCGGAGATCGGGATGTGCTGGATGTCCCGGAAGGTCTTGAGGTCGTCGAGTGTCAGCTTCTTCATCTGGTGCGTGGCATTACGGCCTTCGAAGTGCTTGCCGAGGGTGTAGCCCTTGATGGTGTGGGCAAGGATGACCGTCGGCTGACCCTTGTGCGCCATCGCCGCCGCGTAAGCAGCGTGGACCTTGCGGTAGTCGTGGCCACCGCGCTTGAGGTTCCAGATATCGGCGTCGGACAAGTCCTTGACCAGTTCCTTGGTACGCGGATCGCGACCGAAGAAGTTGTCACGTACGTAGCCACCGTCGTTGGCCTTGTACGTCTGGAAATCGCCGTCGGGGGTGGTGTTCATCAGATTGACGAGCGCGCCGTCGCGGTCCGCGTGCAGCAGTGCATCCCACTCGCGTCCCCACACGACCTTGATGACATTCCAGCCTGCGCCGCGGAAGAAAGACTCCAGCTCCTGGATGATCTTGCCGTTGCCGCGTACCGGGCCGTCGAGGCGCTGCAGGTTGCAGTTGACGACGAAGGTCAGGTTGTCGAGACCTTCGGTCGCGGCCACATGTGCGAGGCCGCGTGATTCGGGCTCGTCCATCTCGCCGTCGCCGAGGAACGCCCACACATGCTGATCGGTGGTGTCCTTGATCCCGCGGTCATTCAGGTAGTGGTTGAAACGCGCCTGGTAGATGGCGTTCATCGGGCCCAGGCCCATCGACACCGTCGGGAATTCCCAGAAATCCTGCATCAATCGCGGGTGCGGGTACGACGGCAGTCCGCCACCCTCGTGCTCGTGGCTCGCTTCCTGACGGAAGCCGTCCATCCGCTCGGCCGGGATGCGGCCTTCGAGGAATGCGCGTGCGTAGATGCCGGGGGAGGCGTGGCCCTGGATGAAGATGTGGTCGCCACCGCCCGGGTGGTCCTTGCCGCGGAAGAAGTGGTTGAAGCCGACCTCGTAGAGCGCTGCGGAGGACGCGTACGTCGAGATGTGACCGCCGACGCCGACGCCGGGGCGCTGCGCGCGATGCACCATGATTGCGGCGTTCCAACGGATCCACGCGCGGTAGCGGCGCTCCATCGATTCGTCACCGGGAAACCACGGCTCGTTCTCGGTGGGGATCGTGTTGACGTAGTCGGTCGAAGTCAGCGACGGCAGTGCCACGCGGCGTTCACCGGCGCGCTCGAGCAACCTGAGCATCAGGTAGCGAGCGCGGTTGGGGCCCGACCTCTCCAACAAGCCGTCGAAGGATTCGATCCATTCGTTGGTCTCGTCATTGTCGATGTCGGGTAGATACGACGCGACACCCTCGCGGATGACGCGTACCCGACCGTCAGAGCCGGTAGGCCCACTCGGCTTGCCGGCAGGTTGTGTGTTCTGCCGATCGTCCTGGTTCAACTCGGACAACGTGTGTACTCCTCAATGTGGCGGTCGCTCGGTGCGGCGGCCGTTCCATGCAACTCGCGCTCTGTGATGGCGGGCCGCGTTCCTCATTCCAGTGATTCTCCTCAATCCTCCTACAGATGTTTCGCGAAGGTAGTACAGAGGCCCAATACCCACCAGTAGAAATTTATGTACGCAATTTCGGCGCGGTCAGCTTGCGGATGCGGCGAAAACACTGTTCGCTTGCACTACTTCACCCACTATGCAAGGAGGTCACCACCGTGGTCGCCGCGGCGGACGCTCAGAACTACGCTCAGAAACTTGGAATCACCCGCGACTTGGTCGTTCAGGAGCTGGGCTGGGACGAGGACACAGACGACGACCTGCGTGCCGACGTAGAGGACACCATCGGCGGTGAGACTGTCGACGAGGACTCCGACGAGGTCATCGACGTGGTGTTGCTGTGGTGGCGCGACGGCGACGGTGATCTTGTCGACGCACTGATGGATGCCATCGGTCCGCTCTCGGACGATGGATTCGTCTGGGTTCTCAGCCCCAAGACCGGACTCCCGGGGCACGTCGAGCCGAGTGAGATCGCCGAATCGGCGCCGACCGCAGGGTTGACGCAGACCTCGGCCGCCAATCTCGGTGACTGGATCGGCAGCCGACTGGTGCAGCCGAAGACTCGGGCGACCAAACGGTAGCGACCCCTCGAACAGAAAGACCGGATTCGATGCCACTCGAGGTGGGCGCAGAGGCGCCCGACTTCACCCTCAAGGACCAGAACAATCAGGAAGTGACCTTGTCGTCGTACCGCGGCGGCAAGAACGTCCTACTGGTCTTCTATCCACTCGCGTTCACGGGGACTTGCCAGGGCGAACTGTGCAAGGTCCGTGACGGTCTGCCCAAGTTCGAGAACGACGACACCGCCATTCTCGCGATCTCTGTCGGCCCTCCGCCGACGCACAAGATCTGGGCGGCCGAGCAGGGGTACACCTTTCCGCTGCTGTCGGACTTCTGGCCGCACGGATCCGTCGCCCAGGCGTACGGGGTGTTCAACGACAAAGCCGGCTTCGCCAACCGAGGCACCTTCGTCATCGACAAAGACGGAGTCATTCGGTACGCGGAGATGAACCAGCCGGGAGAAGCGCGTGATCCATCAGCGTGGGAGACGGCTCTGGCTTCGGTGTGAGCTTTTGTAGGCGCCTGACCTGCCGAATTGGAGATCGGGCGCTGAGACGATAAATTTCTCCAAGCGTTCCGGTGGTTTCGGCCACCGGCACTCGGGCGTATAGCTCAGCGGTAGAGCTCTGGTTTTACACACCAGCGGTCGGGGGTTCGAACCCCTCTGCGCCCACTTTCCAAGCCGGTTGGCCCGAATGCGCACCTTCCAGCAGGTGCGCACGTTGCAACTTGCGCGTTGGCTGAAACCTGCGCAGGCGACGGTGCAACTCAGGTTGCAGCCTGACTCCCGACGTCATTCACCGCGTACCGGGCCCGACTGTCTCGTAGGCCTCCACCAACCACGATCGGATTTTTTCGTCGATTTGGCCGGGTTCGTCGAACGCCAGCCGATGCGTGACGACCTTCTTCGTCGTGTAGAACGACTCGCGCAATCGGGGATGCTCGACCGCGCGAAGCAGGTGAAACGAGACCTCCAGGCGCCCTGACTTCACGAATGCGCCGGCGAAGACGCGCTTTCGTGACCACGAGATTTCAGTGCGGTGGACCTTCTCGAGAACCTCCGGGCCGGATGCGAGCACAGCTTCGCGGAATTCCAGCATCATTTCGGCAGCCTGATCCGAGAAGGGAGCGAGGTATTCGTCGACGGTTCCAGTCATGGGTCGAGCGTAGGACCGAAGCGGCAGGTGGTCAGGTCGTAGTGGTTCCCGCGATTCGATCGGCCAAGCCTGCTCCGGACTGGATGAACCGCCGGCGGCCGAGCGTCGTGAAGGAGCGGTCCTCGGACAGGAATGCCGAGGCGAAGATTTCGATCTGCGCGATCATGGCGACCGCTACGACGCTGGCTTCGGCGGCGGACAGTCTTCCTCTGGCTTTCTTGGCCGCGGAACTCAGAACCGGAATCAGCACGAGCGCATTCGAGCGACGAATCGCTTCGACCTGCTGACTTGCCCCACGGGATTGAACGAAGTACACGGTCGAGCTAGTGCGGTTGTCCGACAGCCACGCCACGAGTGGTTCGACGAGCGAGCCCATGTTGCGAGCCGGAATCACCACCTCCAGCGCGATTCGCTCGATCTCGCCGACATACTCGGCAGCGAATTCACGCAGACCCTCCAGCAGGATTTCCTCGCGCGACGGGTAGTGATAGTAGATCGCTGCCGACGTCATTTCGGCGGCGGCTGCGATATCGGCGACCGTCACGGAATCGACTGGTCGGGACGCGAACAACTCGAACGCTGTTTCTACGATGACCCCACGGCGCGAGGGGCGGTGCGCTGGTCGCTTCAGTGTTGCCGACATTCACTCTCCTAGGACTACGGTCATGCAACACTAGTGCTTCGTCCTACGAGAGGTGAGCTTGTCAGGTGAGTGATCAGGGGGCTGACGACAAGGTGGGAAAGAAGTCGCCGCACAGGCCGTCGCGACGACATGAAATCGTCGCGGCTGCGATTCGAGTTTTCGCGGCAAAGAGCTTCTCCGATGCAAGCATCCAGGACGTGGCAGACGAGGCTGATGTCGTACCGTCTGCGGTCTACTACCACTTCGCCGGGAAAGACGAGTTGTTCGAGCTCGCGATGCGGCGCGTGCTCGACATGGTCAACGAGGTCGTGGGCGAAGTTCGCGCACAGGAAGATTCCAGCGAAGTGCCATCGTTGGAACCCGTCATCCTCGCGGTTTGGACGTGGGTCGAGAAGCACCCGGACGAGTCACGACTGCTGCACTATCACCTACCTGGCGCCACTGCAGACGCCTCGGCGCTGCGACGTGAATTCGAAGAGGAGCACGTTCAGCGCGCATTCGACTACCTGCCGCCTGTCCCGGTCCCCGCCACCAAGCGCGCGGCAGCAGCGGCGCATGCCTCGCATACGCTGTCGACGAGAACGCTCATCGAGTTGCTGATGACCATTCATGCACTGCGAATAGGTGAGGGACCTCTGAGTCGGCATGCGTCGAAAAGTCTGAGCCGTGCCGTGATCGCGGTGGGGGACAGAATCATCGTCGGTTGATTACCGACGTATTTGGCTCCAGCGCAACAGATTTTATCGTGGGGGACGATCTGCGAGGTGCAATTGCTCGTACCTGACACGTTCGGAGTCGAGTGCCGCCCGTTTGCGGTCACTCTTCAGATTCGAAGGGAGACCGTGTAATTCGAGTCTGCGAGCGCGGTTGAGCTCCATGAATGCCACCGTGTAGAACAGAGCGAGCAACACGCTCAGGAGAACCATTGCGCCGCGCAGCCACAGGGCGCCGGGGAACAACACGAGAAAGCCGATGAAGATGGGCAGGAACGGAATCATCGACCGTAGTAGGTGTCTCGGTACTGCGCCCTTGCCGACGAGGTCGTTTCGAACCCAGTCCTGCATCGACATCGGAAGCTTCCGTCCCAGGACGTAGCCCAGCCATTGGGCTGCATTCGGACGTGTTCGGTCGGTCATGCCAGCGCTCCTGCGTCTATCGCGGCTCGGTTGATTCGTCCGAGCACCGTGTGTAGCTCTTCCAGCTCGGCGATATCGACTCCAAGCTTCTCGATGACCGCGGGTGGAATTTTTTCCGCTTGCTTCCTCATCGCAACTCCCGCCGGTGTCAGTCGAACCTCGAGCTGACGTTCGTCGGAAGCGTTCCTCGCCCGCATGATCAGACCGCCTGCTTCCAGACGTTTGAGGAGGGGCGAGAGGGTTGGGGAGTCGAGCTGGAGGGCACTGCCGATGGCTTTGACCGACATCGGCGACGATCCCCACAGCGCGAGCATGACCAGGTACTGGGGGTGGGTGAGGCCCATCGGCTCGAGTAGTGGTCGATAGACGGCCAGGACTGCCCGGTTGGCGACAGCGAGGGCAAAGCACACCTGCCGATCCAACGCGAGGGGATCTTCGTCAGGCATATTTGAATCGTACACGAATAGTTAGTGCACTAACTATTTACCGCCTGGGCTACCAAGGTGGCTCCAAGGGCGAGCATGAACGCTGCGATGGCGCCGTCCAGAATTCGCCACGCTGACGGCTTCGAAAACGCTGGCCGTAGGAGACGCGCACCGAATCCGAGGGCGGTGAACCATACGATGCTGGCCGTCGCTGCGCCGACGCCGAACCACACTCGTGCCGTGTCGTAGGTTGCCGCGACCGATCCGAGCAGCACGACGGTGTCCAGGTAGACGTGGGGATTGAGCCAGGTCAGCGCGCAGGCTGTGACGATCGCCGTTCCGATCCGCGCGGGATCAGGAGTGTGCTCGGTCGTCAACGATGTCGGCCGGTACGCGCGCCGAGCCGACAGAAGTCCGTAACAGATGAGGAATGCGGCGCCGCCCCAGTAGGCGAACTTCAGCAATCCCGGCGCGGAATCGACGATGAATCCGGCCCCGGCGATGCCCGCGCCGATGAGAAGGATGTCGGACACGGCGCACACGGCGACGACGGCGAGAACGTGTCGGCGTTCGATGCCCTGCCTCAGCACGAACGCATTCTGTGCACCGATCGCGACGATCAACGAGAGACCGAATGCGAATCCGGCGAGTGTGGGTGCGAGCGAGAAGGTCATGATCACAAGCTAGGAGAGGTCCAAGATTAAGTACAGCGAAAGTTTCTGATGCTGCGTTAGCATCTCTTATGTCGAATCTGGATCTGCCGCAGCTCGAAGCGTTGGCAGCGGTGGTCGACGAGGGATCGTTCGACGCCGCCGCACGTCGACTGCACGTCACGCCCTCCGCCATCAGTCAGCGGGTGAAGTCCCTGGAAACGGCGGCGGGAACCGTGCTACTACGCAGGTCCAAGCCAGTTCAAGTGACGGCGGCCGGAACGCCCTACCTTCGTCTCGCGCATCAGATCGGTGCGCTCATCGCCGAGGTGACGGTCGACGGGCTCGCGCAGAGACCCACCAGTGTGCCGATTGCGGTCAACGGCGATTCGCTGAATACCTGGGTGCTCCCAGCGCTCGCCGAGCTGTCCGACCATGTCGACTTCGACGTCCGTCGAGAGGATCAGGATCACTCCGCCGAGATGTTGCGGCAGGGCGTCGTCATGGCGGCGGTCACTACGTCCGACGAGCCGGTTCAGGGTTGTTCGGTGACGAGGCTGGGCATCATGCGGTACCACCCGATGTGCTCGCCGGCCTTTCGTCGCAGGTGGCTACCCGACGGCCCGTCGGGCGAGGCGCTGACGCGTGCACCGATGCTGGTATTCGACCGCTCGGACGACCTACAGGACCGCTACTTGCAACAGTGGGGGCCGGTGACGGTGCCTACTCGCAGGCACTACATCCCTTCGTCCGCAGACTTCGCAGAGGCAGTACGTCACGGAATCGGTTGGGCGGTATTGCCTCGGCAACAGTGTGATCGGATGGAGATCGGTGTGGACCTGGTCGACCTCGCTCCGGGCACCGGGATCGATGTGACGTTGTACTGGCAGCAGTGGACTCTGAAGACTGCTGCGCTGGAGGAGTTGTCGGAAGCAATCGTCGCTGCGGCGGCGACAGCGCTCGATTGATTCATCGGTGCGATTCTGTCTACCCGTCTGCACCGAGCCTGCTGCGCGACAGTGCGCGGCCTGCATCGGTTCCGGAGCGCCACGCGCTCTCGATCCTCGGTGCACCGTGCGGACACCACTGATCTCCGGCGAAATATACTCGCCGGGAACCTAATTCGACAGAGCCGAATGTGCTGTGGTGGGCGGCGGAGGGTTTCGCGAACGTCCAGCGATGCGCGTGCGTCCACGACGGTGTTGCTGCGCCGACCACTTCTTTCAGTGCATCGACGGTCGGTGCGACGGCCGCCACGGGATCGTCGAGGTATCCGCGGGCGAACGATGCCGTCGTGTGTGCGACCAGAACAGTGGCGAAGTCGCCTCTCCTCGATCCGTCGTCGGCGAGAAATTCGAGTACGGGGTGGTCGTTGACGAATGCCGCATTCTGGAACGGAAGATCCCACGCGTCGAAACCGCACACAAGCGTCACGACCGGGTCGTAGTCCACGGAATCAGGTACGGAAACAAGACGATTCGACTGTGGATCCGGCATCGCGAGAACCATGTCACCGTCGGGCAGCTGGTCCAGATCGAGCGTCTCCGTGTCGGTGTTGTCGAGCATCTCCCGGACGAGCGACCGGAGGCCACCTGGAGTCGCCCATCGCATCGGACCTGTACTGGTACCGGGAGCAGCGTCGGGCGAGAGCACGCCGAAGGTGTCGGTCCACTCTCGAGCGAGCCCGGCCTGCTGCCAGCGAGCGACGACTTCTGCGAACTGACGATCACGCACCGTGAAGTAGCCCGCTCCGATGTCGACCCGTCGCCCGTGCATTTCGGGCGAGGCCATGCGGCCACCGACAGCCGGGCCGCGGTCCACGAGGCGGAAGGGTATACCGGATTCTCGAAGTACGACGGCGCAGGCGGCGCCCGCGATACCAGCGCCGACGATGGTGACGGTCTCGTGACCTGAGCTCATCTGTTCACCGTAGGCGCTTCGCCGAAATCTCCAGGTAGTGGCGTCCACGCGGTGACAGGCGGTATCCGACGTCGAGGCTGTGAGTCAGGCCCAGATTCTTCAACTTTCGGATCCTGAGCTTGAACGGCGCGGTGTCCGACCCGACCGATGCCGCGAGATCGGCCGCTCGCACGCCTGGCCGATTCGCGACGAGCTCGAGATACGAGGTCGTCCACGGCGTATCCGCACGAAGGTCCATGCGTCGGAGCGTGGCATCCAAGTCGCGGAGTGCGTCGCCGTCCAAGTCGGTGTCGGCCCGCAAACTCTCTCGGGGATCGGCGCCGTGAAACCTGACTTCGATCCGGAACACCGGGAGGTGTTCCGGACCTCGGAAAGTCGCGAGAAGCTCTTGTCGCGACGCGGCTCCAGCCGCACGTGCATCGTCGTTGCTGATCGAGTTCGGATCGATCTCGTCGATCCGAACGATGAGAACAACGCCAGCAGATGTCTTGATCGAGGTGCCGACATGGACCCGGGCCTTCGACCATCGACGGAACGCGACGTTCACGGTGCCGTCGGCGATCGCGTTGGCGACGGCACTCGTGAACATCACACTCGGCTCCCGGGAGGCGCACTCACACAGCCGAGAATAGCCGCGTTCCCCGGCTCAGTTCCAGGGTCCCCTGGATGCGACGTCGGACCAGTCGACGATATTCCAGAACGCAGTGACATAGTCAGCCTTGACGTTCTTGTACTGCAGGTAGAAGGCGTGCTCCCACATGTCCAACATCAACAGTGGGGTGATGCCGAGGGGCACGTTCGCTTGCTGATCGTAGAGCTGGAACGTGAGCAGTCGCTTGCCGAGCTCGTCCCACCCGAGCACAGCCCAGCCCGACCCCTGCAAGCCGTTGGCGGCTGCAGTGAACTGAGCGCGGAAGTTGTCGAACGAGCCGAACTGGTCGTCGATTGCCGACGCGAGTTCGCCGACTGGCTTGTCTCCACCGCTAGGCGAGATGTTCGTCCAGAACTGCGTGTGGTTGAGGTGGCCACCGAGGTGGAACGCAAGATTCTTCTCGTGCAGGAAGATTCGAGAGTGATCTCCGGTCGCACGAGATTCCTCGAGCTGGTCGAGTGCGGCGTTGGCTCCAGCGACGTAGGCCGCATGGTGCTTGGAGTGGTGAAGCTCCATGATCTCACCGCTGATGTACGGCTCCAACGCCGCGTAGTCATAGGCGAGTTCGGGTAGGACGTATCGTTCGGTCGTCATGTTTTCGTCTCCTGTTGCATGTATCTCGTGTACACGACCATCCTGAAACCTCGAGTTCTGTCGAGGTCAAGCCCATCGTGACGACCGTCACCGAACCACGGTGTCCACCTCCGCCGGTGACACCGCGCTCAGTGCTGCATAGTGGTGCGGTAACCGCATTGCTACCAGGTCTTTTCGGCGGACGACGTTGGTGGGGTACACGGTCTCGAGATTGGTGGTATCCACCACGGCCGTCGCGGTACCGAGGCCGTCGGACACTGTGCTCTCGCCGCGAGGGAACGCGAAGGTGTCCGGGCCGAACACGCCGCTTCGCCCGAGGAGCCCCCGGTCGACGTCGTAGGCATTGGCGAACGCGAACCACACGTTGTTCTCGCCGCCTCGCACCCTCATGTGGTGCCAGTGGAGTGGGTCGGCGCCGGTGAGGATGTCCCCCGGATGCGGGATCGACGTCCCGGGGTTGGCTCCGATTGGCGCGACCATCGCTGCCGGGCACACGATGAGATCGCAACCTCGAAGCGCGAGAACACGTCCGGCCTCCGGAAACAGCACGTCGTTGCCGATCAGAATCCCGACGCGACCGACCTCGAGATCGAGAACGGTCCATTCGCTTCCGGGGGTGAAGTACTCGGCGTCGGCTGGTGCGACGTGCGTCTGGCGGTACGTGCCCAGTACCCCAGCCGGTCCGACGACCACGGCCGTGTTGTAGATGTGGTCACCGTCGACCTCGGCGATGCCGACGACAACTGTCGTCGACGTTCGCGCTGCTGTTGCCGCGACATGCGCGATGGACTGCCCGTCGACGGTCTCGGCGCAGCTCGACGGGTGTCGTGTGCTCGACACCGGCCCGGTGACAGACAGTTCCGGAAAGACGAGCACCGTTCCGGGGCTCGCAGCCGACATGACTTCGTCGATGGCTGCAAGGTTCGCCTGGACCGACCCGGTCGGTGTCGACTGCACGACGGTGACTTCGGTGCGTGTTCCAGTCGGCAACGGCTGATGGCCGTACAGGGAGAAGAAGTCGAGAGGATTCCACAAGAAGGTGTTCGACTGCAGTTCTCGATACAGCTCGGGTCGACGTTCGCCTGCCGGGTGAGGACGTCGGGATCGAGCCGGGTCGATGGTCGCGTAGACGATTCCGTTGCCGCTGTCGAGTGAGGCGGCGATCGTGCCGTCGGGTTCGATGATGCAGGTTCCTCCGCTGAACTGCACCGTGCGCTCGAGGCCCCAGCGGTTGCTTTCCATGACGTAGCAATCGTTCTCGAATGCGCGACTGATCCAGTACGGTGCCGGTGTTCGCTCGGCAAGCCAATTGCTGATGTGGCAGATGACGTCGGCGCCGTCGAGGGCGACCAAACGGGCTGTCTCCACGAAGTGGATATCCATGCAGATCAGCAGTGCGATCCTGCCGATCTCGGTGTCGTGAACCGCATGACCGAGGTTGCCCGGGGCTGCCCACTTGGGTTCTGCGATGTACGAGTGGGTCTTTCGGTGAGTTCCGACGATTCCGTCGGGCCCGATCAGCACCGCGCTGTTGTAGAAGAGGCCTGTCTGCGGATCGATCTCCGGCATTCCGATGACGAGGTAGCAGCCGTGCTCGCGCGTCACTTCCGCGAACGTATCGGTGGTGGGACCAGGGATGGTTTCGACGACCGATGCGGCTTCGTCGTAGTCGTACAGGCAGTATCCGGTGGTCGCCATCTCGGGGGTGGTGATGAGCTTGGCGCCGAACGTCGCGGCTTCGGTGACCAGGGTCAGCAACGTCGACACGTTGCCGGACTTGTCGAAGAGTGTCGGCTCGAATTGGATTGCGGCGCTGAGGTAGGGAGCGGGCGAAGTCACGATGAAGTGTCCTTTCAGTGCGTCGACGTTGCGTCGGGTTGCGCGACCGATGAGGGCGCGTCGGTTGGCGTGTAGAAGCGCCCTCGTGTCAGCACGGTCAGTGGCACGTAGATGATCGGCCCGATGAACATTGCAATGAACGACGCGTAGTACGACGGGTAGACCCCGAACACCCCGACGGCGCCGACTGCGATGCCGATCAGCATCGCGCTGATACCGCAGGGGTTCCAGTTGCGGACCCAGCCGTCCCGGAACTCGATGTTGCTGGACGGGGCGAGACCGAGCCACTTACGGCAGATGAAGTAGTCCGCGAGAAGAATGAAGATCCAGGTGTTGGTCATGATGCCGGTGACTGCGAGGAACTTGTCTGTGTATTGCAGGATGTTGATGGGGTAGAAGGCAACTCCGACGACGAGGAGTGCGACCATCCACCACTGTCGGCCGAGCTTCCTTGGAGACAGCACGTCCCATGCATTGGACAGGGCCAGTGACCCTGAATAGAGATTCATGACGTTGATCCGTACCTGTGTGACGATCGCGAAGATGACGCCGAGCAGACCCATCACGATCGCGAAGTAGAGACCCGGATCCGTCGCGGACAGTTCCGGCGTTGCAGTGCCGTCGAAGTGTCGGAGCATCGTGAATCCGAGGAAGACGCCGAGCACCATCACGACGACGATCATCAGCAACTCGGCCAGCATCAGGCTTGCTGTGCCGCGGTAGGTGACGTCCTTCTTCACGAACCGTCCGTAGTCGGTTGCTATGAGTGCCTGAAATACGACCTGGCCGTTGGCCAAACTCAATGCCTGCCACATCGCCGTCGAGGAGAAGCCATCGGTGGCGACCCATTCGCCGGGCCCGACGAGTACGTAGCCGCTCGCCAACATGTACATCCCGATCGCGAAGAGAATCAGGAAGATCGGCATTCCGAACCGCTGCAGAACGTTCATCGAGTGCATTCCGCGCCACGAGAAGTACAGTGCGACCAGAGCGACGATCGCGAAAACGATGGTGGCCCAGAACGAGTCGATGTCGATGCCCGCGAATTCGCTCAGTCCGTGGGAGACGATGCTTCCCTCGAAGATGAAGTAGAAGACGTAGTTGACCGCGTAGACCAGCGAGGCAACTGCCGACCCCTTCGTTCCGAAGCCGAGACCGCGGGTGAGGAGGGGGAGCGACAAGCCCTCCTGGCTCGCGATTCGCATGATGAGGCTACCGACGAGAGTGGCGCCGACAACCATGTATGCGATGGGTATCAAGAACATCGGCCATCCGACGAGAAAGCCGATCTGGCCTCCGAGCGAGAACCAGAACATGGCCGTGACGTTCCCGGTGAGCACCAGCAGAATTGCGGGCCGGGGCCAGCGCTGAGTTGCCGGGACCCTCGATGTTGCGTAGCTCTCGATCTGATCGTCGAGGCTCGTGGCCGGTCCTTCGAAGTATTTCTTCATGTTCATGTCGGTTGTCCAGTTCGTTAGATCGACGCCTGAGTATGCGCGGGCTGACCGGCAGATGCGGTGGGAGGTGTCGAGGGAGTTGCCGAGGGGCACGTGCGCCCGGCGCGAGTGGGCACCGCGGACGTGCACTGAACAAGAGAATACTTCCTGTAGACACTATTTTTCTAGGAACTATGTAAATAGTGTGTGACGCCGTTGGATTCGATTGCAGCGGGAGACAACGACCGATGGCCTCGCACCCCAGTGGGGTGCGAGGCCATCAGACGTCGACTTTCAGTACGCCGCTGTTCAGTACACCGTGCGGTACAGCTCCGCGATCTCCTCGGCCGTGGGTACCACCGGGTTGTTCGACGGCGATCCTGACGCCAGGGCCTGCTCGGCCATCAGCGGAATCAGTTCGTCCCAGCGTGCCCGGTCGATGCCGTAGGTACCCGGCCTCGGTACCTCGACGTCGGCGCACAGCGTGTCGATGAACTCGATCAACTTCTTCGATGCGCTGTCGTCGGAATCTGTCCGCTCGGCGGCGCCCAGTTGTCGTGCACAATCGGCGTAGCGGTCTTGCGCCCCCGAGATCGAGAACGAGGTGATCGCGGGCAGCAACATTGCATTGGAAAGTCCGTGTGCCACATGAAAATGTGCGCCTATCGGCCGACTCATTCCATGCACGAGACACACGCTTGCATTGGAGAACGCCATGCCGGCTTGAGTCGAGGCGTGCATCATGTGCTCACGCGCTTCGCGATCCGAGCCGTCTCGGTATGCACGCAGAAGGTACTTACCGATCGTCCTCATCGCCGACAGTGCAAGTCCATCGGAAATGGGGTTGGCCTTCTTGCTGACGTACGCCTCGATGGCGTGCGTCAACGCGTCGACTCCGGTGTCTGCCGTCAGTCTCGGCGGCATGGACATCGTGAGTTCCGAGTCGACGATAGATGCGATCGGCAAGAACGACAGACCGGGGCACAGCATCTTCTCATCGGACTCGACGTCTGTGATGATCGTGAACTGAGTTGCCTCGGAGCCACTTCCGGCTGTGGTTGGGATGGCGATGATGGGAAGCGCGGGTCCCGCGTAGAGCCGAGGAGCCTTGAAGTCGCGCATGACGCCGCCCTGCGTCGACAACACGGCCAAGGCCTTGGCCGTGTCCATCGGGCTGCCGCCGCCGAATCCGATGATGGCGTCGGCGTCGTGGGCTGCCGCCGCGTCGAGGCCTGCCTGCAGAGAATCCGTCGTCGGATCAGGAACGGTCTCGGCGAACAACGCGGCCTCCTTACCGGTCGCTTCGATGATCTTCAGCAGCCGCTCGGCAGCGCCGGTGCTGACCATGAACGCATCGGTGACGAGAAGGGGTCGTTGGACATCGAGGTCGATCAGGACCGATCCCAGCTCCTCGACGGCGCCCGGGCCGAGCTTGAGGAAACGAGGAAACGAAATATTGGCAACCATTCCTACTCCTTCGTAGGTGAATCGGTGCTCAGCTGTTTTCCGGGAAGCCGAGGTTGATGCCACCGTGGCTGGGGTCGAGCCAGCGGCTGGTGACGGCTTTGCCGCGGGTGAAGAAGTGGACGCCTTCGGTCCCGTGGGCGTGGGTGTCGCCGAAGAGGGAGTTCTTCCAGCCGCCGAAGCTGTAGTACGCCATCGGAACCGGAATCGGGACGTTGATGCCGACCATGCCGACCTCGACTTCGTTCTGGAACCTGCGTGCTGCGCCGCCGTCGTTGGTGAAGATGGCGGTGCCGTTACCGTAGGGGTTGTCGTTGATCAGTTGGAGGGCTTGGTCGTAGGTGTCGACCCGCACGACGGACAGGACAGGTCCGAAGATTTCGTCGGTGTAGATGCTCATGTCGGTGGTGACGTTGTCGATCAGCGTCGGTCCGAGCCAGAAACCATCTGCTTCGCCGTCTGCTGTGACGCCGCGGCCGTCGACGACGATGGTCGCGCCGTCTTTTTCACCGGCGTCGACGTAGGAGGCGACCTTGTCGCGGTGGGCTTTGGTGACCAGTGGTCCCATGTCGGAGCCCGTGGTGCCGTCGCCGGTGACCAGTGGTGTCGTGCGTTCGGCGATCTTGGCGACGAGGGTGTCGGCGATGTCGCCGACGGCGACGAGGGCGGAGATGGCCATGCAGCGTTCGCCTGCGCTACCGAAGCCGGCGTTGACCATTGCGTCGGCGGCGAGGTCGAGGTCGGCGTCGGGTAGGACGATGGCGTGGTTCTTCGCACCGCCGAGGGCCTGCACGCGCTTGCCGTGCGCCGTTCCGGTGGAGTAGACGTATTGCGCGATGGGGGTGGAGCCGACGAAAGAAATGGCCTTGATCTTCTTGTTCTCGAGCAGTTCGTCGACGGCGACTTTGTCGCCTTGCAGGACGTTGAAGACGCCCGGGGGGAGTCCGGCTTCTTCCCATAGTTCGGCGAGCCAGATGCTGGCGGTGGGGTCCTTTTCCGATGGTTTCAGTACGACGGTGTTGCCGGTCGCGATGGCAACGGGGAAGAACCACATGGGGACCATGGCCGGGAAGTTGAAGGGGGAGATGATTCCGACGGGTCCGAGGGGTTGCCGGATGGAGTAGACGTCGATGTTGGTGGAGGCGTTTTCGGTGTAGCCGCCTTTGAGGAGATGAGCTATCCCGCAGGCGAATTCGACGACTTCCTGGCCTCGGCTGATCTCGCCGAGGGCGTCGGAGAGGACTTTGCCGTGTTCGGCGGTGATGATCTCCGCCAGCTCGCCCTTCTTCTTGTTGAGCAGTTCGCGGAAGTTGAAGAGAATCTGAGTGCGCTTGGCGAGCGAGGTGTCGCGCCACATCGGGAACGCCGCTGCGGCGGCGTCGATGACGGCTTTCGCGTCGTCGAGGTTGGCGAGAGCCAACTGTCCGGTCACTTCGCCGGTAGCGGGGTTGGTGACGGGGGAGGTCTTGTCCGATGTCCCTGCAAAGGGCTTGCCGTCGAGCCAGTGTGCAATCGAGGTCACAGTTGTCTTCCTTCGCTCGTGAATGTGATCCCAGTCTCGATGGCATCGGTGCGCATGTCAAAGGCCAAAGACGCACCACGTCGTGCAAAAATGCACGGCTTGCTATCGTCGACACATGTTCACTGCCGACCACCTGCGGTTCTTCCTCGAGGTTTCTCGTCATGGCCGACTCATCGAGGCCTCCCGCGCCCTGGGAGTCGACCACACGACGGTGGGTCGGCGGATCACGAGCCTAGAGAAGGCGGCGGGCAGGCGACTGTTCGATCGCACCCCGGCAGGGTGGAGATTGACCGAGGCGGGACACCGGCTCGTCGGCTACGCGGAAACCGTCGAGTCCACTCTGGTGGCAGCGTTCGAGGATCAGACGTCCAGTGTCGGATCCCTCACCGGATCGGTACGAATCGCCGCGCCCGACGGATTCGGTGCGTTCGTGTTGACGCCGAACCTGACGACGCTGCGTCATGCTCACCCGGATCTGAACGTCGAGCTCGTGACCGCAACCGAACACAAGACGATCGACACCAGAGAATTCGACATTGCGGTGACGTTGGAAGAGCCGTCACCGAGATTCGTGGCCTTTCGCAGACTTGCGACCTACTCGCTGCACCTGTACGCGACACGGGAGTATCTCGAATCTTCTCCGGCGGTCACGAAAATGGACGACCTACGTAACCACACGCTGATCTGGTATGTCGGCGCACTTCTCGATGTGGCTCCACTCCGGATCTTCGATTCGATTCTCGCCGACGGTCGCGCGCAGATCCAGACGAACAACATCACCGGGCATTGGCTCGCAGCGCGTAGCGGCCTGGGTATCGCACCGCTGCCGAGTTACATCGGCGAGCCCGACGATACGCTGGTTCGCGTTGTAGCAGAACACTTCTCGATCGAACGGACCTACTGGATCGCGGTACCGCGCGAACTCACCGGACTGGCGCGGGTCAAAGCTGTCGACGAGTTGCTGAGCAACGTCGTGGCCGAACACCCTCATCTGACGTCGGGTCAGTGATCGACGGACGCTGGCGAGGATGTCGCATTGTCCAGAGCCGTGGACAGTACGGTCTCGAATGCTTCGCGAGCGGCATCGGAAGCGAACAGCGCGCGGTGTACGGACTCGACGACGCCGGCTACGTCCTCGAACTTTCGCTGTCCGCGTGCGGTGGTGCGAATGAGAACCTGGCGACGGTCGACGGTGCCGGTACGCCGGTGCACCAGATTGTTCGACACGAGTCGGTTGACGACCTTGGTGAGCGTGGGCGGGGGCAGCAACGCGAACTCTGCGGTGTCCGCCATGGTGTGTCCGTCGCCGTCGGACAGAAAGCTCAGGACCCGCCACTCCTCGAGGTCGAGGCCTTCTGGTTCGAGCGCGAGGCGCATGCGTTCGCTGACAGCCCGCTCGAGAGCGGACAGAAGTCGGTCTGCGCCGCCACCGCGATGCGTGGGTTCCGTCGGCGTCACGCGATCAGACTCCTATCATGAATCGAACTGCAGGCGCTCCGAGGTGCACGGCCTCGGTTCCTGAAAGTGCAGTCTATGCGAGCGCGACGACTGTGGACGGCCGGGACGAGGTGTCGATGACGGAAAATTTGGACACCACACGCTACTTCGACGGCGAGACCTTCACGGTCGGCATCGTCTTTCCGATGTCCGGGCCTTTCGGATTGATCGGGCCGTCGAGCGAGCTGTCCGCTCAACTGGCGCAGGAGGAGCTCAACGCCAGCGCTGGCGTCCTTGGCCGGCACGTCGAACTGCTGCCGATCGATGGTGGCCGCGCACCTGCTGCGGTGGCGGCCGACGTGCGGGCTCTGCTCGATATCGGAGCTGTGGACGCCGTCGCGGGGATGCATACCTCGGCGGTGCGCAGGGCATTGATCCCGATCACTTCCGGACGCATCCCGTACGTGTACACCTCGTTGTACGAAGGCGGCGACCGCTACCCGGGGCTGTTCGTCACCGGCGAGACCCCGTCGGGGCAGTTGATCCCGGCTCTCGAATTCATGGTCCACGAACTCGGCCGGACGAAGTGGGCAGTCGTCGGCAACGACTACGTGTGGCCTCGAAAGAGCGCTGCGATCGTCACCCGGTATCTCGGGTCGATCGGAGCGTCCGTTGCCTTCGCAGCCTTTTCGCCGATCGGCACCTCCGACTACTCGGGGGCCGTCAGCGCACTGGAGAAGTCGGAGTGCGATGCCGTCGTCGTACTCCTGCTCGGAGACGATGCGGCTGCATTCCATCAACATTTCGCCGCAGTCGGTCTCGATCAACGGTGCGCGCGTCTGAGTCCGCTGATGGACGAAAACATGCTGCTCGCCACGGGTTCTGAGAACACCCGCGATCTGTACGTGTCCTCCGGATACTTCGAAACATTGGCGACGAAGGAGAGTCTCGACTTCTCCGGCCGGTTCTCGGCACGATTCGGACCGGACGCACCGATTGTCGGATCGCTCGGTCAATCTTGCTACGAGGGGGTCACTTTCCTCGGGAACCTGGTCAATCGAGCAGGCACAGCCGAGGTTGCGGTCCTGGACTCGGTGTCGCAGAACTTCTCCTACGACGGCGCGCGCGGTCACCTGACGATGGTGGGTGGGCATATCGTTCAACCGATCTATCTCGCCAGAGCGGGTGCCTACGACTTCGACGTCCTGGGGGAGATCACGCCCCACCGACGTGTCTGATCGATCCGTATAGTCTGGCTCCCACATGGTCACGTTGCTGTCGGCGCTCGTCGGGTTTGCAGTCCTCGACTCACTCGATGTGCTGTTGATCGGAATCACCGCGGCGATCGCATACGACGCTCGGCTTCGCCGAACACCCCCGCTGAAGACGGGGCTGGCGTTCATCGGCGGCGTCTTTTTCGCGACCACGTCGTTCGGTCTTCTGCTGTGCTCGGGTTCGACTTCCTGACCGGCATCTTCGACTTCGAGCTCACACCTCCCGTTCGATACTGGGGTGAACTGGTGTTGAGCGTCGTTCTGATCGCATTGGCGCTACTTCCGCAGTCGGATCGTCCGCCGCCCGCATGGACGGCGAAGTTCAGAAGAAGTCCTTCGTTGCTCGCAGTGACCGGGTTCGCGGTCGGAATCGTGCAGGCACCGACTGCTGTTCCCTATCTGGCAGGTCTCGCCATGTTGTCCTCCTACAGTCCGCTTCCGCCGACGTGGCCGGTGATCGTGGTCGCCTATTGCGTGCTCGCCTTGATCCCGCCGCTGGTGGTGCTCGTCATGTCCATGGGTTCCAGCCGCGCCGCCCGGCGTCGCTACCGGCGTGTGGTGCGCGTGTTCACGAAATTCGGTCCGGCCGTGGTTCGGATCGTGTTCGGGATCGTCGGCTGCATGTTGCTGCTCGACGTGATCGTCAACCGCTCGTATCTGTGGTGACCGGACCCGTCGCCTACGGTGGAACCATGACTGTGGAAGATTTCGGTGGCCGTCGCACACTCTCAGCCGAGGAATTGCTCGTCGTGGTGGGGGACTACGCCCTCGTCGACGAGGCCGGGGACCAACGTGGTCTCATCGAGGCGGTGGGGCAGGAAGGGTTGTCGGTTGTCGTGACCGTGGCAGAGGACGCGGGTCCTGTTCATCTGACCTTCGCGCCGGACGCGCAGATCGTGATCGAACCCTACGACGGCGGCAAGGCTCCCGTAGTGCCCTGAGCGCTGATTCCGTTGCCGCGACGCGCTTTTCGGTGTAGCCGAATCACATCGGTGTAACTCTATGCACTTCAGTAACATTAGCCACAGCGGTCACACTCGAGCTAACCTCTAGTCGACCTCTACGTCGTCTGCAGGAAGGACGTGCTGTGCGAATCAGCCTGTCCAGAGAAAACTTCGGTATCTCGATCGCCGCCTCGGCGGTCGTCGTACTCGCATTCGGTGGAGTGGCCACTGCGCAACCGTTACCGCTCCCGATCGACCCGGGCGCACTCATCGAGTCGATTGCCGAACCCGCGACACCTGCCCTGTACAACGCTGCACAGGACAATCTCGTCAAGGGCAACTACGATCTCGGACTCGCCTCGCTCGACGCGTTGACACTCGCCTCGCCGGCGGACGCCAATGTTGTTGCATTGCAAGCTTTCTACCGCAACGCCGCCGAAGACGCGGACGGCACGGACGCGGCACTCACCCGGCTCGCCGAACTCGATCCGTCGCTGCACGACGCCGTCGTGCGCGCGCTGGCCATCATTGCCACCTCGGCCGAGTCGACCGTGGACTTCGCCCCGGTGCTCGACGGTCCGCGCACGGCAATCGTCGCGCTCGGGTTCGGTCTCCACGGGGACGGTTCGATGCAGGACGAGTTGGTCGATCGGCTCGAAAGCGCAGCCGCCGCGGCATCGGCCTCACCTGAATCGCCCGTGGTCGTGACTGGTGGAAATCCGCAGAGCGGCGTTGCCGAGGCAGAGGCGATGCGCGAGTGGCTCGTCGACAACGGTGTTGCCGCCGAGCGCATTCATGTGGAGAACAAGGCCAATTCGACAGTGCAGAACGCGCTGTTCAGCGTGCCGATCGTAGAGTCGATCGGCGCAGACTCCGTCGTCCTCGCGACCTCCGCCAATCACGTTCGTCGCTCGATCTCCAACTTCGCCATCGCAGGCGCAGACGTTGTGGGCGCGGTCGCCGCAGACCCGGCCGATGTCCCGGAAGTTCCTGCGCTGGGCCTGGATTCGCGGCTAGGCTTGACTGTCGACGCCACCAAGGTCATCGGGATTCCGCGTACGTACTGACGTCATACCTGAGGTGCGGGGTTCGCGGCTGCGATCCGCTTCTGTGCACGACGTCTGCGGCTACGGACGACGAAGTAGACGAGTGCCGAGAACAACACGACGGCGATGACGGCGCCGAGTGCGGTCGCTCCACGGAAGCCAGGCGCCTCGGTGTCGAGCGTCCTTTCGCCTGCGTGCGCGGCGTTGTTGCTGCCGAGAACGATCGAGAGTGTCAGCAGGTTCGGCGCAGCGACAGCGACGGCGAGCACGATTGCCACGATCGCCGTGACCTTCCCGCCGCGCTTCTTGCGAACACGCCATGCGGCGGTGAAAAGCAGGAGGGGAACAAGCGTGCACACGGTGCCGAGCACGAGCCCCCAGAAGATGCCCTTGCTGAAGGCCTGATCGGACAGGTTGGCGACCCGAATGCTCCACCACCGGGGCAAGAATGCCGCGAGAATCAGGTACGCGACTATCAGCGCGACCAGTGCGATTGCGCCGATGATTGCCTTGTTCACCCAGCTCGGTCGCCCAGTTGTGGTCGTTGCGGTGGTGTTGCCTGCGTCGAGCGTGCCATCTCCGGTCATGTGGTCGATCCTAACCGCGAATCGACCGGTGACTGTCGACACATGTGATGGCCCCCTCATCTGCATGTTCATTCGTCTACGCCTCGGCGAGAATCAAGATCATCAACGCCCTCGTAGGTGGGCGCACGGCGATCCTGGGGGACACCATGACAATGCTCCTGATGGCAACGGTCGGCTTTCTCGGAATGGCAGCGGCCATGCTTCATTCCGGCCACGACCTCGATTTCGACAACAGGCAGATCTCGGGCGCCTATCGGTCGCGCTGGGCCTGAGGGTCCGGCGACCGGCGGCAGGCGGTTCGACGGTTGTTCGCTACCGTCGGTACATGAACTTCCGCTGGACGCGCTTTCACAGTCGCGCCGCAGGCCTTGTGCTCGGATTCGGTCTGGACCGAATCCTCGGCGACCCTCGGGAGTTTCATCCGGTCGCCGGATTCGGCCGTGTCGCAGCGGCAGTGGAACAGCGAACGTATCGCGACAGCAGGCGGGCGGGCGCTCTGCACACCATCGTTCTCGTAGGAGCGGTGACTACGGTGGGCGCAGCCGCCTCGACCGCCGCTGCCCGTCGCGGTCCAGTCCTCGACACTGTCGTCACGGCGTCCGCAGCCTGGGTTGCACTCGGTGGAACCTCGCTGGCTCGAACGGGATCTCAGATGGCCGAGCATCTACGCAATCGGGAGATCGAGGCCGCGCGCACGCTTCTACCGTCTTTGTGCGGCCGCGATCCGAGCGTGCTCGACATCGACGGTTTGTCTCGGGCATCGCTCGAATCGATCGCGGAGAACACGTCGGATGCCTCCGTCGGCGTCGTGTTCTGGGGGGCGATGGCCGGGGTGCCCGGGATCCTGGGATACCGGGCAGTCAACACTCTCGACGCGATGATCGGCTATCGCTCTCCGAGATATCGGCGTTTCGGCTGGTTCGCTGCTCGGCTCGACGACGCGGTCAACCTCGCCCCGGCCCGGCTGACTGGAGCTGTCACCGCGGCGGTGTCACCCGCCGTCGGCGGGCGTCCGAGTCAGTCGCTACGTGCCTGGCGTCTCGACGCGTCCCGGCATCCGAGTCCGAATGCCGGCGTCGCCGAGGCCACGGCCGCCGGCGCACTCGGAGTCAGCCTCGGTGGCAGAACTCAATACGCTCATGGCGTCGAAATCCGTCCCACCCTGGGGGCTGGTCGGGCACCGACACCGGATGACCTCGATCGAGCCGCGACGTTGTCGGTTCTGGTGCAGGTTGCGGCGACAGCAGTGTCAGCGATTCTTGCCGTAACGGTCGGCAAGGCGCACGTCCTTGTCCGTGAGCGCTGATCCGGCCTTGGCCTTCGATTTGCGTTCCTTGCGTGTGGGCAACGTGAACTCGGGTTCTTCGATGGCCGAATCGGCGTGTAGCCGTGCGGCAGCGGAAATCGGAGTATCGGAAGTAGCGACCTCGGAATCCAGATCGGCCAAGTCCTGGTTGGTTGCTTTGCGCCGCTCTCGCCATTCCGCCCGCACGAAGTACGCCAATCCGAGCGGAGCCATAATGCCGAACGCGAGCCACTGCAAGCCGTACGACAGGTAGGGCCCGGAGTCGGTCTGGGGGAGTTCGATCAGTCCGAGTCCGCCTGGCTGGCCCTCGTCGAGCTGAAGATAGCCCTGAACGGCGTCCACCCCGACTGCAGTCCCGATCTGATCGGGATTGATGTTGTAGACCTGAATGTGGCCGGCTTCCTCGATGGGCTCCCGCGAGGTGCCCTCGGCCTGACGAATCCGCGCGTCGAGCGTCACCGCAGCCGTTGGTGCCGGCTCGATCGACGGAGGTGCAGTTCCCTGCACCGGCAGCACGTAGCCGCGGTTGACGAGAACCGTCGGGCCGCTGTCGAGCCGAAACGGCGTGATCACCTCGTACGCAGGTTGCTCGCGAATGCTGCGGAGACGGACGAGAACTTCGTTGTCCGTGTCGTACGAGCCTGTTGCCACAACCCGACGCCACTCGTCGCCGTCCGCAAACCCAGGCCCGGACAGCAGCTGTTCGATGGCCACCGGCTCGGCGTTCACCGACTCGTTGATCAGTTCGTTGCGGTGCGACGTCGACGTGTTCTTGCCCAGCTGCCACGGCGCGAGCACCGTGAAGCACAGGTACGCGAACAGCGCGACGACGGCAGCCAACGCGAACCATCCCGGTCGCAGCAGAAATCTGAGCCTTCGCACAACAACTACGGTAGCGGCTGAGCTGAACGAGATCTACGACGCCTCGTCGGAGACGCGCTCCTCGGCCCAACGCACCAGCCCCGGCATGGCTGCCTCGACCTGTTCGCGCACCTCGGCGAAGGCGTCGTCCGAGGAGTAGTACGGATCAGCGACCGATTCGTCGTCGGCGTCGTCATCGAACGATCGCAACAGCGCGATCCGTTCGGCGGGTACGCCCAACTGAAGTAGTTGTCGAGCGTGACCGGTGTCGAGGGCAACCACGAGATCGGCCGTCAGGTGATCCGCGCCGACCTGAGCGGCCTCGTGATCCGACTCGTACCCGTGCACCTCGAGTTCGGCTACTGTCCGCGGGTCGGCACCCTCACCCTCGTGCCAGCCGTCGATGCCTGCGCTCGTCGTCCGTACGGCGGCTCCAAGGCCCGCGTCCTGGAGGTACGCGGCAAAAATCTTCTCGGCCATCGGGGAGCGGCAGATGTTGCCGGTGCACACGAAAGTGACGTGAACCGCGGCGTCGGACCTATTCGGTGTTGTCATGAAGCACCGGTGTTGTCACTGAGCACCTTCGACAGTTCGTCCATGTTCGTCACGGTGAACGCCGCGTCGTCGTTCTCGCCGGCGATGCCGTAGCCCCAGTCGACGTAGATCGCCGGAATACCGAAGCGTGCGGCGCCGTGGACGTCGTGGTCTCGATCACCGACCATCAGGACGCGGTCTGTGCCCCCGACGCCGACCTCCTTCGGGACGACTCCGAGATTGCG
Organism: Rhodococcus sp. FG69; assembly: GCF_057808915.1. NCBI lineage: Bacteria > Bacillati > Actinomycetota > Actinomycetes > Mycobacteriales > Nocardiaceae > Rhodococcus > Rhodococcus sp. FG69. Next base: position 51,421 of record NZ_JBMDIX010000029.1, read on the forward strand.
AAGCGAGTGGGCGATCACGTCGGGCTTGGCGCGTCGTTCTCCGTCGTTGCTGGCGCCGCCGATGAACTCGAAGTACTGCGACAGCGCGAAATGATCGAGGATGCGGTGCGCGAACCGCTCCGATTTGGAGGTGGCGACGCCCAACCGAACTCCGCGGTTCTTCAACTCCGCCAACACCGGCTCGATCCCGTCGTAGACCGTGTTCTCGGCCCACCCCGTGGTGTCGTATCGCTCGAAATACGCCTGCAGCGCCGCCTGGGCGGTGTCTTCGGACAATCCCATCGATCCCCGGAGCGTGTCGATCAACGGCGGACCGATTACCAACGCCAATTGCTCTTCGGTCGGCGCAGGCGCGCCGACCGAAGCCAACGCGTGGCGGAAGCCGGCGAGGATGCCCGGCGCCGAATCGGTGAGCGTTCCATCCAGGTCGAACAGCACTACCTTGGCGCGTGGGAGTGGCGATGCGTCGAGGTTTGTCATGACAAAACCATATCGCCGACGGTCGGGACTACGCTCATCGGCAACGAAAGGATCCGTTGGAATTGGACTCGATGTCGCTTCTCCGTCATCACGGTGACGCAGATGTAGGCGAAGGACTCGTCGATTTCGCGGTCAACGTGCAAGGTTCTGCACCTCCGGCGTGGCTTCGGAAGAGATTGGCCGACGCGCTTACCTCGCTCGGTGCGTATCCGAGCGCTGCGGCCGAGATGCGCGCGCGTGAAATGGTCGCGCGACGTCACGGGCGAACTCCGGACGAGGTGCTGCTGCTGTCGGGTGGCGCCGAGGGCTTCGCCCTGTTGCCGAAGCTCCACCCTCGATGCGCGGCCGTGATCCATCCGTCGTTCACCGAGCCGGAACTGGCGCTGCGCGAAGCAGGCGTGGCCGTCGAGCAGGTCGTACTGCCTCCGCCATTTCGACTCGACCCGCACCTGGTACCCGCCCGAGCCGACATGGTCGTCGTCGGAAACCCGACCAATCCGACGTCGGTGCTGCACGCGCGCGAGGCAGTTCTCGAGCTGCGTCGGCCAGGTCGCATCGTCGTCGTCGACGAAGCCTTCGCCGACGCGATCCCGGCTGAGACCGAGTCCGTCGCGGCGGAATCGCTCGCCGACGTTCTCGTTCTACGAAGCCTCACCAAGACCTGGGCGCTGGCCGGGCTGCGGTGTGGCTATGCGCTCGGGCACCCGGACGTCCTGGCCCGGCTGACGACAGGGCGCGCACACTGGCCGGTCGGCAGCCTGCAGATCGAGGCCATTCTCGCCTGCAGTGAACCGGAGGCAGTTCGGCTCGCTGCGGAGAAGGCGCAGTCCATCACGACCGACCGGGAGGACATGATTCGACGACTGGAAGGTCTCGGAATCGCAGTTCATACCCCGGCCCGGGCGCCGTTTCTGCTGTTGACGGTGCCCGACGCGGACAGCGTTCGCCTCCGTCTGAGAGCGAAGGGCATCGCTGTGCGCCGTTGTGACACGTTCCCCGGCTTGGCACCGGATCATCTCCGCGTCGCAGTTCGACGCGCCGATCAGGTCGACATACTCGTCGACGCACTCGCCGATGTTCTCTAGGAGCCGATTGTGACAGCCCGTGTGACCCTGGCCGATGTCGTTGCCGTTCTCGATACCGCCTACCCTCCCAGGCTTGCCGAGAGCTGGGACTCGGTGGGCCTGGTCACCGGCGACCCCGCGGACGAGGTGAGCAAGGTCTTGTATGCCGTGGATGCCACCGCAGACGTAGTCGACGAGGCCGTCGCGTGGGGAGCCGACCTTCTCGTCGCGCATCACCCGCTGCTACTCAGGGGTGTCGACTCCGTCGCTGCGAACACTCCGAAAGGTGCTCTGATCCACCGCCTCGTCAAAGCGGGATGCGCGCTGTTCACCGCGCACACCAACGCCGACAGCGCCGACCCCGGAGTGTCCGACGCTTTGGCGGATCTGCTCGGAGTGACCGACACACGCCCCATCGAGCCGATCGATGCTCCGCCGATCGACAAGTGGGTGGTGCTGGTTCCCGGTTCGCACAGCGACGCGGTGAGGGGCGCTCTGTTCGGGGCGGGTGCCGGCGCGATCGGCAACTACAGCAGCTGCAGTTGGAGTGTTCGCGGGGTGGGGCAATTCCAGCCCGAACACGGGGCAGAGCCGGCGATCGGATCGGTCGGGACACTCGAACACGTCGACGAGGATCGGATCGAAGTCGTGGCTCCTGCGTCCGTACGTCTCGCTGTTCTTGCAGCTCTGCGGGGTGCGCATCCTTACGAGGAGCCGGCGTTCGACATCTTCGAGGAGGCGCGGCTGCCGACATCGACCGGACTCGGACGGGTGGGAAGTCTCGAGGCCCCGACGACACTTCGGGACTTCGCCGAACGTGTTCGGGCGGCTCTCCCTCCGACTGTGTGGGGCGTGCGGGCCGCGGGTGACCCCGACTCCGTGGTCTCCACCGTCGCCGTGTGCGGAGGTGCGGGCGATTCGTTCCTGGACGCCGTCGCACGCCTGGGTGCAGACGTGTTCGTCACCTCCGACCTGCGGCATCACCCGGTGGACGAACACCTCAGGGCGGGCGGACCTGCTGTCGTCGACGTCGCGCATTGGGCGTCGGAATGGCCGTGGTGCGAGCAAGCGCGCGGAGTTCTCGATGCCGAGTTCGCAAGTGTGCCGGGCTGGAGCAGCAGGGTCAGTGAACACCGCACCGATCCATGGACCGTCGGGGCCCACTGAGCCGGTAGTGTGGATCGAATCAACTTCCATAGTCGCAGGAGTCATCACGCGTGAATGTCGACCCCCGAGTGCAGGCCTCACTTCTCGAACTGGCCGCAGTGGACACCGAGCTGACGCAGATCGCACACCGTCGCCGCAGTCTTCCCGAGCAGGTCGAATTCGAGAAGCTCGAGGCAGAGCGAATCGCCCGCAAGGACAGCGCCGTCACCGTCCAGATCGCGATGGACGATCTCGACCGTGACATCAAGAAGCTCGAAGGCGAGGTCGACGCCGTCCGGCAACGCGAGGACCGGGACAGGAAGCTTCTCGACAGCGGAACTGTCGCAGCAAAGCAGATGTCCGAGCTGCAGCACGAGCTGTCGAGCCTCGAACGGCGTCAGGGCATCCTCGAAGAGGAACTGCTCGAGGTCATGGAGCGGCGTGAGGCGTCGGAAACCGACTACAACCACGCGGGTGCTCAGCTGACTCAGATCGAAGACGAGCTCGTCGACGCCGGCCGCCGCCGCGACGACGCGGTCGCCGACGTCGATGCCGCCGAGCAGCGTGCGACGGCACGTCGAACCGAATTGGCGGCGACGTTCCCCGAAGATCTGCTCACAATCTACGAAAAGCAGCGCGGGCTCACCGGACGCGGTGCGGCGCTGCTGCAGGCTCGTCGGTGCGGCGCGTGCCGCATCGAACTCGATCGCGGCGAAATCTCTCGTATAGCGGCCAAACCTGCGGACGAGCTCCTGCGGTGCTCCGAATGCAATGCGATTCTCGTGCGCACCAAAGATTCCGGTCTGTGAGTTCACCGCACCGGGTCGTCGTCGAGGCGGACGGCGGTTCCCGCGGCAATCCAGGCCCCGCAGGCTACGGCGCCGTGGTGTTCTCGGCCGATCGGTCGGAGGTGCTCGCCGAGCGTCGTCTCGCACTCGGTGTGGCGACCAACAATGTCGCCGAGTACCGCGGCCTCATTGCAGGTTTGACCGCAGCGGGTGACGTCGGTGCACGTGAGGTCGAGGTCCGGATGGACTCCAAACTCGTCGTCGAACAGATGTCGGGGCGTTGGAAGGTCAAGCACCCGGACATGATCCCGCTCAATCGGGAGGCCGCCGATCTGGTCCGGGGGTTCGACCGCGTCACGTTCCAGTGGATTCCGCGTGCGCAGAACTCGCACGCCGATCGTCTGGCGAACGAGGCGATGGATGCAGCCGCCGACGGTGCCCCGTTGGAACCGCCGCGGGAGGTCGAGAAGAAACCTGCGGCCCCGGGATGGACCGGCGCGGTGGGCGATCCGACGCGGTTGCTGTTGCTTCGTCACGGGCAGACACCCTTGTCTGTGGAACGTCGCTACTCGGGACGAGGCAACCCGCCGTTGACCGAGCTGGGGGAGCAGCAGGCTGCTGCTGCGGCAGCGTATCTGGCCGCGCGAGACGATATTTCGGCGATCGTCGCGTCGCCACTCGGTCGCGCACAGCAGACCGCAGGTGCACTTGCCGGCAAGACCGGCCTCGAGGTGGCGACTCTGGACGAGCTCACCGAGACCGATTTCGGCGATTGGGAAGGGCTCACGTTCTCAGAGGCGATGGACAAGCATCCGGACGTGCATCGACAGTGGCGCGGCGACACGTCGGTGGCGGCGCCCGGCGGCGAGAGCTTCGACACGGTCCGTGAACGCGTGACGATCGCTCGCGACAAGCTCGTCGGGTCGTATGCCGGATCGACCGTCGTCGTGGTCAGCCACGTGACGCCGATCAAGATGCTGCTTCAGCTCGCCTTGGATGTCGGACCGTCGCTGCTCTACCGCCTGCACCTCGATCTGGCCTCGCTGAGCATCGCCGAGTTCTATCCCGACGGCGGCGCGTCGGTTCGACTGGTCAACGACACGTCATATCTGAACGCCTAACGCAACCCACAGCGCCGCAACCGATCCGAGGATCGTCAGCGGGGTGGTGATCAGACCGAGTGCGGTGAACGTACCGATCGAGGCGGGTTCACCGTTCGCGGCACCGACCCTGCGCCACAGCATGATCGCAAGCGATCCGACATAGGTCAGGTTGGGACCGAGGTTCACTCCGATGACCATCGCGAGCAACAGTCCAGGTGGGGCTGACGAGCCGAACGCGGCCAGCAGCATGAGGGTCGCCGGCAAATTGTTGACGACGTTGGATGCGAGGGCGGCAATCGCGGCCGTAGCGAGCAGGCCGGTGAACGATGCCTCGGTGGGCAGTACTCCGCTCAGCCATTCGCCGATCGGCCCCGAGGTCACTCCCTCGACGACGATTCCCAGCAGGAGCACGAATCCGCAGAACTTCAGGTCGGCTGCCCACAGGATTCGCTTGGGCACCGTGAAACCTTGCTTCAGCGCGGGCACGGCCAGCGCGAGCGAGCCGACGGCAGCCACCCAGAACGGTTCGACGCCGAAGAGTCCGGCAACCGCGAAACCGAGCAGTGTCACGCCGAGCACGGCGAGAGGCACAGTGGGAGTGGCCACAGGCTTGTCCGGAGCAAGCTGGTCCGTGGTCGTCGGTTCGGTGCGGACGAGATCTCGTCGGAAGAACAGCCAGAACACCGCGAACTCGATCAGAATCGACACGATCCACGGCAGCGCCATCAATGCCGCGAAGTGAACGAACGTCAAGCCGGTGGCGGCGAAGGCGAGCAGGTTCGTCAGGTTCGACACCGGCAGAAGCGTCGACGCCGAATTGGACAGGTGTGCGGTGGCGTAGCTGTGCGGGCGCGGCGACATACGGAGGGCTCGCGCCGCACCGATCACGGCCGGCGTCAGGAGTACGACTGTCGCATCGAGACTCAGGACTGCAGTGGTGACCGCCGCGGCCGCGAAGACCGACATCAGCAGACGGTGTGGACTTCCCTTCGCCGATCTACCCATTACCGATGCGATCCAGGTGAAGACTCCCAGGGCATCGGCCAGATGTGCCAGCACGAGGATGAACGCCAGGAACACCACCGTCGGGAGGAGTTCGACTACCTGCTCACGGGCATCCGACACGGTGACGAGCCCGAGAAGCACGGCCGCCACAGCCGCCGGTAGCGCGACGACGATCTCGGGGAGGCCTCGGGGCGCAACGATGGCGAATATCAGAACAGCGGCGACCAATGCTGCAGCGATGATCGGTTCCGCAGCACCGCTCACGCGAGCATCTTGACGAGTGTCCGCAGATTCCGGGTCGTGATGGTGGGCTTGTACTTTGCTTTGGCTGTCAACTTGCCGATCGCGCTGTCGGTGGTGCTGCCCCTGACCACCTCCCAATAGACCACGCTTGCGCCCGGAGCCACACGTTCGACCGTCGGATCCAGGGCGGCACCGGCTGCTGTCAATTCCGCGAGGTGGTCGGCATCGTTGCCGAAGATGACGTACGGGTGTCGGCCGTCGTGTTCGGGATCGAACGGATAGCCGTCGACGATGTCGCGCAGCTGCGGAAGGTCGAGCACGATGACCCACGCCTCGTACCCGAAGGCGGCGGCGAGCGTTGCCTCGATGGACCGCTTCAGGGCATGGCCCTTCTCCGGCGAGGAGAGCTGAACGTTGCCGGTGGCGAGAACAGTCCGGACGTTCTCGAAGCCTGCGGCCGTGAGTGCGGCGCGGAGGTCGGTCATCTTGATGTTGATGCCGCCGACGTTGATTCCGCGAAGCAGAACGACGTGATCCATGACGTGAACTGTAGTTCGCGGCTCGGAACCAGTAGAGTTCGATCCTGCGAACGAGTCGGTTGGGCGGCTGCGGCACGGAGAACTGGCGGAGCGATTCCGGCAAGCTCCGAGCCGAGGAAAGTCCGGACTCCACAGAGCAGGGCGGTTGCTAACGGCAACCCGAGGTGACTCGCGGGACAGTGCCACAGAAAACAGACCGCCTGCACCACACTTTTTTCGGAAAGTACAGTGCAGGTCAGGGTGAAACGGTGCGGTAAGAGCGCACCAGCACCCCAGGTGACTGGGGTGGCTAGGTAAACCCCGCCCGGAGCAAGGTCGAAGGCCGGACCTTTTTCGAAAGGTCCGGCTGCGCAGGTGTTCGAGGGCTGCTCGCCCGAGCCTGCGGGTTGACTGCTCGAGGTACCCGGCGACGGTGTGCCCAGATGGATGGTCGTCGTTCCGCGCGCGCTCTCGAGTGTGCGTGGTTCACAGGATCCGGCTTATATGCCGACTCGTTCGCACCCAGGGGAGTGGAGCCTGCGGAATGACCAGTGCGTGAATGGGGAGTCGAGCCTGCGGAATGACCAGTGGTGTTGTGAATGGGGAGTGGAGTCCCCCCAATGATCAGTGGTGCCGTGAATGGCCGGTCTCGGTGAGCGTTTTCGGGCAGACTGGGATGCATGAGCACAGACGACGAAGCCTGGTACTACGACGTACGGAGCAAGACGGTCTCACAGGGTAAGGAATCGGGTGCACTCGATCGCATGGGCCCGTACCCGGATCGTGCGACCGCCGAGCGTGCGATTCAGATTGCAGCCGAGCGGAACAAGGCAGCCGACAAAGCCGACGACGACTGGAACAACTGACGGTGGTCGTCCTTGCGCGACTGTCGGCCCCATCGTTCGATTTCGACTCCATCCGGTCCGAATTCGACCTTCGTGACACATTCTCGGCAGAGGCGCTGGCAGAGGCCGAATCGGCGGTGGACCGGTGTGCAACGGATCGAGAGGACCGCACCGACATCGAGTTGGTGACCATCGATCCTCCCGGCTCGATGGATCTGGATCAGGCTGTGCACGTCGAGAAGTCGTCGACGGGGTATGTGATTCACTACGCCATTGCGGACGTGGGAGCTGTCGTGACGCCCGGCGGAGCGCTCGATACCGAAACGAGAGCGCGTGGCCAGACGTTCTATCTGCCCGACGAGTCCGTTCCGCTGCATCCTCGCGTTCTGTCCGAGGGGTCGGCGAGTTTGCTCCCCGACAAGATTCGTCCGGCGGCGCTCTGGCGAATCGAAGTCGACGATTCGGGGGAGGCCGTCTCCTGGACGGTGAAGCGCGCGAGGGTACGGTCCATTGCGCGACTCGACTACGCGAAGGTGCAGGCGGACTTCGATGCAGGCACGCCTCATCCGTCCATCGCTGCGCTCGGTGAGTTCGGCGTGCTGCGAGCGCACGCTGCTCTTCGCCGCGGAGCGATCGATATCGCACTGCCCGAGCAGGATGTCGTCCGTGACGGTCGATCCTGGCGTATCGAATTGCAGGAGCGAACTGCGGTCGATTCCTGGAACGCCGAGGTGTCGTTGCTGACCGGAATGTGTGCAGCCCGAATCATGCTCGACGCACGCGTCGGGCTGCTGCGGACGCTTCCTCCCGCACCGGACGGCGCTGTGTCGACGTTGAAGAAGACCGCGTCGATGCTCGGAATCGACTGGCCCGACGGCGCATCTGCGGGCGCGGTGCTGGCGTCGTTACCCAGTGATGCACCCGAGACGCTGGCGATGATGACGCAGGCCACGAGTTTGCTACGGGGTGCGGACTACGTGGCGTTCGACGGCGAGGTGCCGGAGATGACCGAGCATTCGGGAATCGCCGCGCCGTACGCCCACGTCACCGCACCGTTGCGAAGACTGTCGGACCGCTTCGCCACGGAGGTCTGCCTTGCCGTCGTTGCCGCCCGCGACGTCCCGGACTGGGCCAGAACAGCATTGCCCGACCTGCCCGCCACAATGCGCGGATCCGATTCGACGGCATCGAAGGTGGATCGAGCGTGCATCGACCTGACGGAAGCATCGATACTCGAAAATCGGGTGGGTGAGCAATTTTCGGCGCGTGTGCTTCGCGGATCGGACGGGAAGCGCGCCGCGGAAATTTTCGTCGACACGCCCATCGTCATCGGAAAGTGCGCCGGCGATCCGCCGGAAGGGGAGAAGGTGACGGTCAGATTGACCGTCGCCGACACCACCTCCCGGCGTATCGAATTCGCCTACGACTTCGGCGGTGACGCGAATCGATCGGTCGCCTCGACGAGGTGATGGATGATGCCGGGTTCGGCTGCTGAGTGCCCGGCATCGTCCACGATCGTCAGTGTTGCGTCGGGCCAGGCTTTGTGGAGTTCCCATGCACTCGTTGCCGGGCACACCACGTCGTAGCGGCCCTGAACGATGACCCCAGGAATTCCGGCGAGCAGGTGGGCGTCGGCGAGGAGTTGATTTTCCTCGAGGAAGCCGTTGTTTCTGAAGTAGTGGTTCTCGATTCCCGCGAATGCCAGCGCGAACCGGGGATCCTCGTTCTCCTCGATCTGGTCCGGCCGGGGGAGAAGATAGCTCGTCGCTGCCTCCCACGTGGACCACGCGATCGCGGCTTCGGTGGCCACGGCACGATCGTCCGACCGCAGAAGTCGGTGATACGCCTCGACGAGGTCGCCGGCGCGTTCGCTCTCGGGAACCGGTGCCAGGAATCGGTCCCACTGCTCGGGGAAGATGTGTCCGGCGCCGCCGTTGTAATACCAGTCGATTTCACTTCGCCGCAGCAGGAAGATTCCGCGGAGGATCAGACCGGTTACTCGCTCGCGATGGGCTTGCGCGTACACCAGTGACAGCGTCGAGCCCCACGATCCGCCGAACACAAGCCAGCGGTCGACGCCGACGTGCGCACGAAGCTTCTCCATATCGGCCACCAGTCGATCGGTGGTGTTCACCGACAGATCGGCGCCGTCCGCGATGTGCGGGGTCGATCGTCCGCAGCCGCGCTGATCGAACAGGACGATCCGGTACTTGTCCGGATCGAAATAGCGGCGCTGGGCGGGGCCGGTTCCACCGCCCGGTCCGCCGTGCACGAACACGACCGGAGCTCCGGCGGGATTTCCACTGGTTTCCCAGTAGATGCGTTGGCCTTCACCGACGTCGAGATGCCCGGCGTCGTGCGGCTCGATCGGTGGATACAGCTCCCGCGTGTGTGTGTCGGTCACCGTCAGAACCCGACGAGTCCCGATGCGAGATCGGGGATGTCGAGTGACCGCATTGCTTCTTCCCGTACATCGGGGCACGTTGCGATAGTGACGTCGTCGACGATGGAGCGGTTCTGCACGACCTGAAGGTTGATCGCTCCGCTCTGCGCCGCCCAGGTCTGCACGACGATGTTGAGGCCACCGCGGCCCAGCGTCGGTCCTTGGATGCGCCACTCCTGAAGCTGCTCGCTCAGGTCGGTACACAGTTGCTGGCTCTGCTGCTCTGTGACGCCGCCGGCCACCGCAGGCTCGGTGGTCGGCGCAGCAGTCATGGTCGGGGTCAGGGATGACGAGGATCCGGTGCTCGTCGAGTCGGTACCGCATGCGCCGACAGTCAGGAGAACGGCGGCCGCTCCTGCGAGGGAGACGGCTGCTCGCCGATAGTTGCTGGTGCTCAGACCTGAGTTCATGGCATCGAGTGTGCCATCTGGCTGCTGGCGCTCCGCGCCAGTGGCGCGGTCAAGCGCACGGGAGTCCACTTAACCGCGCCACTACGGCGGAGCCGAATCCGACCCCTGGATCAGCGAATCAGTGATCAGTAACTGTGTTCGGGACCGGGGAAGACCCCGCTGCGCACCTCGGCCAGGTAGCTCGATGCTGCGTTGCGGAGCTCGTCTCCGACGTTCCCGAACTTCTTGACGAACCTGGCCGTCTTGCCATTGGTGTAACCGGCCATGTCCTGCCACACGAGCACCTGAGCGTCGGTCTCGTTGCCCGCGCCGATGCCCACCGTCGGGATGGTGAGCTTGCGGCTGACCTGACCGGCGACATCGGCGGGGACCATCTCCATGACGACGGAGAATGCGCCCGCCTCCTGGACGGCGATGGCGTCGGCGATGAGCTGCTCGGAGCCGTCGCCGCGACCCTGTACTCGGAACCCGCCGAGGCCGTTGACACTCTGTGGGGTGAAGCCGATGTGGGCCATCACCGGGATACCCGCGGCCGTGATCGCCGCGATCTGATCGGCGACGCGCTCACCGCCTTCGAGCTTGACCGCGTTGGCCAGGCCTTCCTTCATGAAGCGCGTCGCCGTCGCCAAGGCCTGCTGCGGTGACGCCTCGTAGGTGCCGAACGGAAGGTCGGCGACCACGAGTGCGTTGGGAGCTCCGCGCACGACGCCACGGACCAGCGGAAGCAATTCGTCGATCGTGATGGGAACGGTGGTGTCGTAGCCGTACACGACGTTGGCAGCAGAGTCGCCGACGAGAAGGACCGGAATGCCGGCCTCTTCGAAGATGCGCGCGCTCGAGTAGTCGTATGCGGTGAGCATCGCCCAGCGCTCGCCCTCGGCCTTCATCTGCAGCAGATGATGTGTGCGGGTCTTGCGGGTCAAGCCGGATACCGACGAATCGGACGCTCCGTAAATGCTGTTGTCGGACATCTTTGTCCCTTTCGGTTCCTCGAGGCCCGCTCGGCGGGTCCCCGGGATGGGGTTGATGACGTCCGCCAGTGTGCCACCTGCACAAGCGGCCGACGAAGGGACTGAGACGTGCAATTCGTCACACCTCGGTGGGCGCTTGTCTCCAGCGGTTGGTGATCGGCATCCGTCGGTCTCGCCCGAACGCGCGGGAGGTGATCTTGGTGCCGATGGGGTATTGCCGCCGCTTGTACTCGGCGGCGTCGACCTTGCCGATGATCTCGGCGACGCGGGTGCGCTCGAACCCTGCCGAGACGATGTCGGCCAGACCTTGGTCGCAGTCCACGTAGCGAAACAGCACGGCGTCGAGTTCTTCGTAGTCGGGGAGCGAGTCGGTGTCGAGTTGGCCGGGGCGCAGCTCGGCCGAGGGCGGCTTGTCGATGCTGCCTTCCGGGATGGGCGGGACCTCACCGCGCTCGGCAGCTGCCTTGTTCCGCCACCGAGCCAGGTCCCAGACGAGTGACTTCGGCACGTCCTTGATCGGCGCATACCCACCGACCGCATCCCCGTAGATCGTCGAATAGCCCACTGCCAGTTCGGATTTGTTGCCCGTTGCGAGGGCGAGATGCCCGGCTGTGTTGGACAGGGCCATCAATGTCATGCCCCGGCATCTCGCCTGGATGTTCTCTTCGGCCAGGCCTGTCAGCGTCAGCTGTTCGACGAACACGCCCACCATGGCTTCGATCGGCTCGCTGCGGTAGTGAATTCCAGTTCTTTGTGCCAAGTCGTCTGCATCACTACGCGAATGATCCGAGGAGTACTGCGACGGCATCGACACCGCGTACACCGCATCGCTGCCGAGTGCATCGACTGCGATGGAGGCGACGACAGCAGAGTCGATCCCGCCCGACAGACCGAGGATCACCGTCGCGAATCCGTTCTTGTGAACGTAATCCCGCAGACCGGTCACGAGTGCGCTCCACACCTGTTCCTCGTCGGACATCGACGGTGCGACCGAACCCCGCATGCGGTCGTACCCGGGTACGAGCAAGTCCGGCACCGTGTGACGGTGAATCGTCCAACCCTCGATCGATGCAATGTCGTCGCGGCGAGCCTCGGGCATGTCGATGTCGAGACACAGCAGGTGCTCGGTGAATTCGGGTGAACGGCCGAGCAGGGTGCCGTCTGCGGCGACGACCATGCTGCCGCCGTCGAAGACCAGTTCGTCCTGCGCACCGACGAGATTGGCGTACACGATCGGTACGCCGGCCTCGGCGGCTCGACGCTCCACGACAGACCGTCGAACAGTGTTCTTGCCCTGCTCGTACGGGCTGGCATTGAGGCACAGCAAGACATCTACACCGGCGGCGGTGTAGGCGGGAACAGGCCCTCCCGGTTGCCAGATGTCCTCGCACACGACCAGCCCCAACCGAAAGCCGTTGACCTCGGTGATGCTCAGCCGAGACCCCGGGGCGAAGTACCGGAGCTCGTCGAACACCCGGTAGGTGGGAAGTGCGTGTTTGTCGTATCGGGAGACGACCTCGCCCCTGAACAGCACCGCCGCACTGTTGCGCGAGCCCGTCCGGTCGCGGTCGAGGTAGCCGACGACGACCGCGAGATCGCCGCAGCCGGCTCGGTCGAGAGCGACGGCGAGGTCGCCGAGCGCACGCGCGGACGCCGCAGCGAACGAAGGGCGAAGCGCCAGATCCTCGACGGGGTATCCGGTTGTCGCCATTTCGGGGAACAGCGCCACCTGGGCGCCTTCCTGTGCTGCACGTGACGCCCACGACACGATCAGCGCGGAATTTCCGACGAGATCGCCGACGGTGGGGTTGATCTGGGCAACGGCGACTCGCAGAACCTGCACGCATCGAAGCCTAGTGCGGTGGGAGCAGGTTTGCTTCCTGTGCGAATGCGACGCCGTCCGGTTCTGGCACGATCGTCGTCTATGAGGTCGATCCGTTTCGAGTCGAAGTCGAAAGCCCGCACTGGCGCGTTCGTCGCCGCTGTGCTGATGCTGTCGGCTGGGTGCAGTACCGGCGGGACATCCGAGGGCACACCCCAACCGGAACCGAACAGCGATTCCGCACCGAGCAGTGCTTTCGAGCCGGGCGCAGGCGTCGTGCCGGAAGGGCTGGCGGACTACTACACGCAGGAACCGGTCTGGGAATCGTGTGAGTCGTACGACACGGACGGCACCGTTCTGGGCAGCTCGATCCAATGCGCGAAGATCACCGTTCCCCTCGACTACGACGACCCTGCCGGCGACACCGCACAGATCGCGATCTCGCGCGCACAGGCGACCGGCGAGAAGATCGGTTCGATGCTGTTCAACCCGGGTGGCCCAGGTGTATCCGGCCTGTACACGGCGACGCAGGCAGAAGGATCTGCTGTCGCAGAGCGGTTCGACCGCATCGGATTCGATCCGCGTGGCATCGGTGCGTCCACCCCTGCCGTGCGATGCCTGACGACAGAGGAAGTCGACGCCGAGCGTCGTGAGCCGGATGTCGACGTCTCACCCCAAGGCATTGCCGCGAAGGAGGCAGAGCAGCAGGAATACGCCGCCAAGTGTGAGAGCCGCAACGGAACCGAGGTTCTCGAACATGTCGGGACCCGAGAGGTGGTCCGGGACATGGATGTCATCCGATCGGTGCTCGGAGACAGCACGCTCACCTACGTCGGATACTCCTACGGCACCCGAATCGGCACCACCTATGCCGAGACCTTCCCCGCCAACGTGCGTGCGATGGTCCTCGACGGGGCGCTCGACCCCGAGCAGACTCCCGTCGACGAGGCCGTCGATCAAGGTGCCGCTTTCCAGGCCGCGTTCGACGAGTTCGCCGCATACTGCGCCCAGTCGGACGCCTGTGCACTCGGCGACGACCCGGCGGCCGCCACCGAGCGTTTCCGCGCTCTCGTCGACCCGTTGATCGATCGGCCTGCGGAGACCACCGACCCCCGTGGCCTGAGCTACGACGACGCGCTGACGGGAGTGCAGCAGGCGCTGTACTCGCAGAGCCTGTGGCGAGTCCTCGGTGTCGGTCTCACCGAGCTGACCGAGGGCCGAGGGGACACGCTGCTTCGACTCGCGGACCTCTACACCGGCCGTCTCGACGACGGCACCTACTCGAACCTCGACGACGCGTTCAATGCAATCCGCTGTGTCGACGATCCGCCGACGACCGATCGGGCCGAGGCCGGCGAGGCCGACCGCCGCTACCGCGAGGCAGCACCGTTCCTCGACGACGGACGTGGCACCGGGAATGCGCCCCTCGACCTGTGCGCGTTCTGGCCTGTTCCCAATACCGGCAGTCCACACACGATCGCCGTGATGGGGCTGCCCAAGCTGGTGGTGGTGTCGACGACCTTCGACCCGGCGACGCCGTACCAGGCCGGCGTCGAGCTGGCGCGTCAGCTGGACGCAGACCTGATCACATTCGACGGGACACAGCACACGGTCGCCTTCTCCGGCGAGGAGTGCGTCGACGATCCGTTGATCGACTATCTCGTCGATCTCGTCCCGCCAGGTAACGATTTGGTTTGTTGAGCGACTTCACCTGAGCGTTTTCCCAGGTGAGAGATGTCGGAAGTGAGACCGAATTCACGATGTAACACAGATTTAACGCAGTTTGCTTAGTCTCGCGGACATGGATCGTCAAAAGGAATTCGTGCTCCGGACACTCGAGGAGCGTGACATTCGCTTCGTCCGCCTGTGGTTCACCGATGTTCTGGGATACCTGAAATCGGTCGCAATCGCACCAGCGGAGCTCGAGGGCGCGTTCGACGAAGGGATCGGCTTCGACGGAAGCGCGATCGAGGGCTTCGCGCGCGTATCCGAGGCCGACACCGTCGCCAAGCCTGATCCATCGACCTTCCAGATCCTGCCGTGGTCCACCAGTAAGGGACACCAGCATTCGGCGCGCATGTTCTGCGATATCGCCATGCCGGACGGCTCGCCGTCCTGGGCGGACTCGCGCCACGTGCTGCGTCGTCAGCTCAGCAAGGCTGCCGATCTGGGCTTCAGCTGCTACGTGCACCCAGAGATCGAGTTCTTCCTCCTCAAGGACAGCCCCGAAGACGGCACGCCGCCCACCCCCGCCGACAACGGCGGCTACTTCGACCAGGCCGTGCACGATTCCGCCCCGAACTTCCGTCGGCATGCGATCGACGCGCTCGAGTCGATGGGCATTTCCGTCGAGTTCAGCCACCACGAGGCCGCGCCCGGACAGCAGGAGATCGACCTTCGCTACGCCGACGCGCTGTCGATGGCCGACAACATCATGACCTTCCGCTACGTCGTGAAGGAGGTCGCGATCGAGGAAGGCGTGCGCGCAACCTTCATGCCCAAGCCGTTCAGCGATCAGGCCGGATCGGCAATGCACACGCACATGAGCCTGTTCGAGGGCGACACCAACGCCTTCCACAATCCGGACGATCCGATGCAGCTGTCGGAGACCGGCAAGTCGTTCATCGCGGGCATTCTCGAGCACGCCAACGAGATCAGCGCCGTGACCAACCAGTGGGTCAACTCCTACAAGCGCCTCGTGCGCGGCGGTGAGGCACCCACGGCTGCTTCATGGGGGCCGGCCAACCGGTCGGCGCTGATCCGCGTACCGATGTACACCCCGAACAAGGCGTCCTCGCGTCGCGTCGAGATCCGCAGTCCCGACTCCGCGTGCAACCCGTACTTGGCGTTCGCCGTACTGCTCGCCGCAGGCTTGCGCGGGATCGAGAAGGGCTACACATTGCCCCCGGAAGCGGAGGAGGACGTGTGGGCGCTCACCTCCGCCGAGCGTCGCGCGATGGGGTACAAGGAGCTTCCGGGCAACCTGGACCAGGCGCTCAACGCGATGGAGAACTCGGAGCTGGTGGCCGAGGCGCTCGGTGAGCACGTGTTCGACTTCTTCCTGCGCAACAAACGTCGCGAGTGGGAGGAATACCGGAGCCACGTCACGCCGTACGAACTCAAGGCTTACTTGGGACTGTAGGAAAATCAAGGACGCTTGTGAAAACCTCGGGCTCGTAATTCCGAGGGCCGGGGATGCGTTAGGTTCTACTTCGTTCGGTACGAGCCCTTCGGGGAGCCTGAAGGGCAATCCCCACCCGCTACGAGGTGAATCTGTGTCACGCCAGAGTCGAGGTGTTCGCTGATGGTGCGTCCACCCACGTCACGTTCCGTCATTCCCGGGGCAGGTCGATTGGGCCTGGTAGAGCCGACGGCACCGGCCGACCTGCGGAAACTCGGCTGGGTCGACGAGGACAGCCTCGAATTGCTGTGGTCGTTGTCGCGCGCGGCCAACGCAGACCTTGCGTTGCGGACCGTCGTTCGTCTCGATGAAGCGCTCGGCGACGGCTATGCCGAACTCGATGCCGCGTTGCGTTCGGACAAGGGATTGCGCGGCCGACTGTTCGGTCTGTCCGGCGCGTCGAGCGCTCTGGCCGACCATCTGGTGTCCGACCCGGAAGCGTGGCGGAAGCTTCGCACCCCCGAGGGCAGACAGTCGGGCGCCAACGGAAAAGCCGAACTGCCGAGCAAGGAACAACTCACCAAGGAACTTCTCGACGCGGTCCAGGCGGTGCCCGAGACCGGCGAAAATGCGTCGCCGAACCTGTACCGAGCCGGAATCATCGGCCCGGAAGCGGTTGTCGCGCTGCGTAAGACATACCGCGATCAGGTGATGGTTCTCGCCGCCGCAGACCTTGCGGCCACCGTCGAGAACGAGCCGGTATTGCCGTATCAGTTGGTGGGAACTCAGCTGTCCGACATGGCCGACGCCGCACTGACGGCCGCGCTCGCCGTCGCGGTTGCTACGGCCTGTCCGGACAAGCCGTGCCCGACGAGACTTGCCGTCATCGCGATGGGCAAGTGTGGTGCGCGCGAGCTGAACTACGTCTCCGACGTCGACGTCGTGTTCGTGGCCGAGCCTGCGGACTCGGTTGCCAGCCGTATCGCGGGCGAGATGATGCGTATCGGATCCTCGGCCTTCTTCGAGGTCGACGCGGCCCTGCGCCCCGAAGGCAAACGCGGCGAACTGGTTCGCACCCTCGATTCCCACATTGCGTACTACAAACGGTGGGCCAAGACCTGGGAATTCCAGGCACTGCTCAAGGCGCGCCCGATGACGGGCGATCTGGAACTCGGGCACGACTACGTCGCGGCACTCAACCCGATGGTCTGGCTCGCGTCGCAGCGTGAGGATTTCGTCCCCGAAGTTCGGGCGATGCGTCGTCGCGTCGAAGAGATGGTTCCGACCGAGCTGCGTGAGCGAGAGATCAAACTGGGTCGCGGCAGTTTGCGTGACGTCGAATTCGCGGTGCAGCTGCTGCAACTCGTGCACGGTCGAACCGACGAGTCTCTCCGTGTGCTCGGTACCGTCGACGCACTGTCCGCACTCACCGCGGGTGGATACATCGGCCGTGACGATGCTGCGAATCTCACGGCCTCGTACGAATTCCTCCGTCTCATCGAACACCGCCTGCAGTTGCAGCGGATGAAGCGCACCCACACCCTCCCACCGCCGGACGACGACGAAGCTCTGCGATGGCTCGCCAGGGCGGCACACATGCGTCCCGACGGCAACCGGGATGCCCTCGGAGTCCTGAACGCCGAGATCAAACGAAACGCACAGCGTATTCGTCGGCTTCACGCCAAGCTCTTCTACCGGCCATTGCTCGATTCTGTGGTGCGATTCGATTCCGACACGGTCCGGCTCACCCCCGATGCCGCTGTCCGGCAGCTCGCGGCCCTCGGCTTTGCCACTCCGCAGAATGCGCTCGGTCACCTCCGCGCACTCGTCGGAGGTGGTGCGCGCCGGGGGCAGATTCAGGCGGTACTGCTTCCGACGCTGCTCGAATGGTTGGCCGACACTCCGGATCCTGATGCCGGCCTCCTCAACTACCGGCGACTGTCCGAGGCGGCGGTCGATCAGACCTGGTTCCTGCGGACCCTTCGCGACGAAGGTGCCGTCGCCCAACGCCTGATGATCGTTCTCGGATCGTCGGCATACGTACCCGATCTGCTGATCAAGGCGCCCGAGGTGATCCGGCTTTTCGCGGACGGGCCCACCGGCCCGAGACTGCTCGACGTCGAGCCCGAGGAGACGTACCGCGCGATCCTGTCGTCGTCCGCACGTTACGAGGATCCGGTTCGTGCCATCAACGCTGCCCGCGCGCTTCGGCGTCACGAACTGGCGAGAGTTGCGTCGGCCGACATCCTCGGAATGCTGGATGTTCCCCAGGTGTGCCGCGCGTTGTCCTCGGTGTGGGCTGCGGTCATCAACGCGGCACTCGATGCCGCGATACGCTCGAGCGTTGCCGAGCGGGGTGAACCTGCGCCTGCGACCTTGGCCGTGATCGGTATGGGCCGACTCGGCGGAGGAGAACTCGGCTACGGTAGCGACGCCGACGTGTTGTTCGTCTGCGAAGCAGTCGAGGGATTCGACGATAGCGTTGCGGTCAAGTGGGCCAACGGTATTGCCGACCGAATTCGGAAGCTGCTGGGCGCGCCGAGTACCGATCCGCCGCTCGAAGTCGACACCGGATTGCGGCCGGAGGGACGCAACGGCCCGGTCGTTCGTACCCTCGCCTCCTACGAGGCGTACTACGCGCAGTGGGCTCAGGCATGGGAGGTACAGGCGCTGTTGCGTGCACACCAGGTCGCGGGTGACCAGGACCTGGGAATTCGATTCCTACTGATGGTGGACAAGGTGCGCTATCCCGAGGGTGGTGTCTCGGTCGAAGCAGTCCGCGAGATTCGCCGTATCAAGGCTCGGATCGACTCCGAACGTTTGCCCAAGGGCGCCGATCCTGCGACGCATACCAAGCTCGGCCGCGGTGGTCTCGCCGACATCGAGTGGACAGTGCAGTTGATACAGCTCCGTCATGCGCACGACGTCCTGTCCTTGCACAACACCTCGACCCTGCAGAGCTTGGACGCCATCGGCGCTGCCGAGTTGATGAGCGAGACCGACGTCGAATTGCTTCGCGAGGCATGGATTCTCGCCACCAAGGCGCGGAATGCCCTCGTGTTGGTTCGCGGGAAGCCGACCGATCAGCTGCCGCGTCCGGGGCACGTTCTGTCGGCAGTGGCGAAGGTCGCCGGTTGGGAGAATGCGGACGCGGGTGAGTTCCTCGACAACTACCTGCGGGTGACGCGACGAGCAAAGGCCGTGGTGGAGAGAACGTTCGGGGCCTGAGAGTGGCTGGTGTCGTAGGCACCGAGTAAACCGAGAGCAGTGCTCTTGACTCGGTGTATGAAGGGGTGCATACTCAGTTCGAGAGCAGTGCTCTCGCACCCTTCTTCGAAAGGCCTACGCCATGTCCGATCGTCACGTCGTCGTCGGGGCGGGTCCCGTCGGCACGCACGTTGCCCGCATACTCGCCGACCGCGGATCCGAGGTGGTCGTCGCCACCCGACGCGGAACGACGGTCGAGTCGTCGTCCCGTCCGATCGAATCCGTCGCTCTCGACGCATCCGACGCGGACGCGCTGAGTCGCCTCACCGAAGGTGCTGTAGCCCTCTACAATTGCGCGAATCCCTCGGACTACACGACGTGGGAGGACGTGTGGCCACCGATTGCACGTTCACTTTGCCTCGCGGCGGAACGCAGCGGTGCTGTCCTCGCCGTCGTCGGGTGCCTCTACCCCTACGGACCTGTCTCCGACGGTCGTATGGTCGAAGGGATGCCCGACGCCGCCACCGACCACAAGGGTGTTCTCCGTGCTCGAATGTGGGCCGACCTGAAGCGCGCGCACGACGCAGGAACCCTCCGCGCGGTCGAGGTGCGGGCGTCGGACTACGTCGGCGTCGGTGTCGGCGCCAACGGCCACGTCACCCGCGTTCTGCCGGGCGCGCTGCAAGGCAAGACCGCCTGGGTAGTCGACGCGAAGGATCAGCCGCATTCGTTCACCGACGTACTCGACGAAGCTCGGGCTCTTGTCGCTGTCGCCGATCGGCCGGAGACGTGGGGTCGCATCTGGCACGCACCGACCAACGCACCGCGGACACTCGAGCAAGCCATCATCGACACGCTCGCGTCGGTCGGTAAGCCCCCGGTGCGCGTGGTGCCTGTTCCCCGCATGCTCACTCGTGGTCTCGGACTGGTCGTGCCGATGGTGCGCGAACTGAACGAGCTCTCCTACCAACGGACGTCGCCCTACATCCTCGACTCGTCGTTCAGCGAGAAGGAACTCGGACTCACGCCATCGCCATGGGACGAGATCTGCCGGCGTACCGCAACGGTGTGAATCGTGTGCCTCGGACCCGGTTACTCGGCGGTGACGAACCCTTCGGAGACCATCCAGTCACGGGCGACCTCGGCCGGTTCGAGGCCCTCGACGTCGACCTGTCGGTTCAACTCGGTCATGACCTCATCGGTCAGCTTCGCGGAGACCGGTGCCATGACCTCGGCTACCTCGGGGTGCGCGTCAGCGAACTCCTTCTTCATGATCAGAGCAGGGTTGTACTTGGGGAAGAACGCTCGATCGTCCTCCAACAACACGAGATCCAAGGCGATGATGCGGCCGTCGGTCGTGAAGACCTCGCCGAACTTGCACTGTGTTCCGTCGGCCGTGGCCTGGTAGATGATGCCTGTCTGCAAGATCTGTCGAGGGGCCGCAGCAGGATCGAATTCGTACTTCGCCGCCATCCCCGGGTAGCCGTCCTGGCGGACGTTGAACTCCGTCTCCACGCATGTCGTGGCCGCCGCGGGATCGGTTTGCACCAACCGTGCGTAGTCCGACAGGGTCTTCACACCGGTCTGTTCGGCCGTCTGCTGATTCGTCGCGATCGCGTAGGTGTTGTTCATGGGAGCCGGAACTGCCCACACCATGCCGTTCGCCTCGAGATCTGCATCCCGGACCGCCTCGTACTGTTCCTGCGAGTCCGGTAACGGAGTCTCGTTGCCGAGGTAGTTGATCCATCCCGTGCCGGTGTACTCGTAGGTGAGATCGATCTGGCCGTCGAGCTGGGCGTCCCGAGTGCTGTTGGAGCCCTGAATGTTGGTGAGATCTCGAACGTCGGCTCCGGCGGCCGTCATCGCGAATTCGATGATGTACCCGAGCGTGATCTGCTCGGTGAAGTCCTTGGAGCCCACTGTCATCCGAACGCCGTCGAGTTCGGGGACGGGCTCGATGCTGCCGGGGCCGACGGACAGTGGCACTGCACCACCGGATTCGAGACCGCAACCGGCGAGCACTGCAGCCGACAGCGCAACAGCGAACAGCCGTCGGGCGAACGTCTGTCGGGTTGGGGCTTTCATCGGAGCCCCTTCGGCCCTAGGAACTGCTCCGCGAGAGCGCCGAGCCAGTCGATGAACAAAGCGAGCGACACCGCCAGCACCGCGCCGACCACCAACGTGACGTTGTCTCGAAGCTTGTAGCCGGTGTCGATGAGAATTCCCAACCCTCCGGCGCTGACCAGAAAGCACAGCGTGGCTGTTCCGACCGCCAGCACCAGCGATGTACGCAAGCCGGCAAGAATGTACGGGACCGCCATCGGGAACTCTACTTTTCGCAGCACCGTCATCGACGACATGCCCTGCCCACGACCGGCGTCGATCAACGCTCTGTCCACTTCCTGGTAGCCGAGAATCGTGTTGCGCAGCACCGGTAGCAACGAATAGAACGCAATGGGAAGAACACCGATCCAGAACCCGGTCTGCCTCGTCGCCAGATAGAACAGCACGAGGAGACCGATTGCGGGAGCGGCGGCCCCGATGTTCGCGATCCCGACGAAGAACGGCGCCAGCCGGGTGTAACCCGGTCTGGTCAGCAGCGTTCCCAGTGGAACGGCAATGATCACGACGATCACGACGACGGCCGCGGTCAGCAGTACGTGCTGCCACGTCAACGCTGCAATGTTGGACATGCTGATGCTGCCCTGCTGCGTTGCGGTGAGCTCACGGTTGAATGCCCAGAACAGCACACCCACAACCAGGATCACGACGATGGCAGGCTGCACCAGCAGTCTCATACGCTCGGCGCGCTTGACTGCGCCGCGTTCGGATGCACCCAGATCGGGCGCTGCCTCCATGTCGGGCACTTCGGTGGCCGACGACTTCTCCGAGGTGATCATGCCGGCGCCTCGGCGGACGTGTCGTCGCTTTCATCATGATCGTGCGCGTGGGCTTGCCTCATCTCTTGCAGATGTTCGACGAGGGTGTCGATCGAGATCAGCCCGACATATTCGCCGCGACTGCCGGTGACGACGGTGGAGGCCGTGCTCTCGGCGAGAAGAGCTTCCAGACCGTCCTGCAAGGTGGACTGGATCGATACGAGCTCACCGATAGGAACCCCGAGGCCGTGGAGCGTGGACGCGGCCGCAAGGTGCCCGGGTGAGACCCACCGCAACGGGCGGCTGCGATCGTCGAGGATCAAGCCCCACTGCCACTTCCGCGAGGCGATCTTCGAGCGAATCTCGTCCACCGGATCGTTCTCTTTCGCAGTCGGACACTGAAGAAGGCGGACGTCGCGAATCCGAGTGAGTGTCAACTGCTTCAGCGACGCGTCCGCACCCACGAAGCCGGCTACCGTGTCGTTCGCTGGATTGGCGAGGATCGCTTCGGGAGTGTCGTACTGCATGATCGAGGATCGATCGCCCAGCACGGCGATGCGATCGCCGAGCTTCACGGCCTCGTTGAAGTCGTGTGTGACGAAGACGATGGTCTTTCCGAGTTCGGACTGCAGTCGCATCAGCTCGTCCTGCAGTAGTCCGCGGGTGATGGGGTCGACCGCACCGAAGGGCTCGTCCATGAGTAGAACCGGAGGATCGGCCGCGAGTGCGCGGGCAACTCCGACGCGTTGCTGCTGACCGCCGGACAGCTGCCGGGGATAGCGGTTTCGGTAGGTGTCGGGGTCTAGTCCGACCAGGTCGAGCATCTCGTCGGTGCGGGCGGAGATCCGCTTCTTGTCCCACCCGATCAGTCCGGGAACGGTGCCGACGTTCTTTGCGATCGTCATGTGTGGAAAGAGTCCGGCCTGCTGAATCGAGTAGCCGATTCCCCGCCGCAGTTCGTCGGGATCGATGGACAGTGCGTCCTTGCCGTCGATCGTGATCTTGCCCGAGGACGGTTCGATCAGTCGATTGATCATGCGCATCGTCGTCGTCTTGCCGCAGCCGGACGGGCCGACGAACACGACGGTTTCGCCTGCGGGCACCGTCAGGGACACGTTGTCGACTGCAGCGTCCTTCTGTCCCGGATAGCGCTTGCTGACGGAGTCGAGCACGATGTCGACTCCGGAAACATTTTGGCTGCGTGCAGGTTCAGTCACGGATACCCCTCGAGGTTGTGAGACGGCCGACGAGGACGAGGATGCCGTCGACGATGAGAGCGAGAACGACGATGAGCACGGTGCCGACGAGCGCCTGCGGGACGGCGTTGGGACTGCCGACCCGGGACAGACCGGAGAAGATGAGATTGCCGAGGCCGGGCCCCTTCGCGTACGCAGCGATTGCAAGGATGCCGAAGATCATCTGGGTGCTCACGCGCATGCCGGCGAGAATCGACGGCCATGCCAACGGCATTTCGATCCTGGTGAGGATCCGCGCCCGATTCAAGCCGACGCCCTTGGCTGCGTCGGTGACGGCCGGGTCCACCGATGCAAGGCCGATGATGGTATTTCGGATGATCGGAAGCAGCGCGTACAGCACCAGTGCTGTGATGGTCGGGGCCACGCCCAGCCCGAGAATCGGGATCAGCAGGCCCAACAGAGCAAACGAGGGAACGGTCAGAATCGTGCTGGCCAGCGCGGTGGCAATCGCCGAGCCTGCGGGGGAGCGGTAGACGAGTATGCCGATGACGATGGCGAACATCGTGGCGATGATGATCGACTGCACGACCGCAGACACGTGCAGGTAGGAGTCCGTCAGCAACTGTTGTCGTCGGACCGAGACGAAGTTCCAGAGTGCGTCCATTGCGGGTAAACCCACCCTCTTCCCGAGTACGGCTTCTCGATTGCACACACGCAGACCGACAGGTTGAGGGTGGCTGAATTGGCCGAGAAGTAAACCTGCTTTCGTGAACTCGTTGCCTGACGTACACAAATTTCCGGGGGTTGACCGGCCTCCACATCGCTTGAATGGTCCATCCATACGAGCAGATAGCTTCGGTGCGACATGCAAGCGAGGTGGGGATACACACGAACGAGCCCACCCGCGCCGCACGTGGAAACTGCGGCTCGGATGGGCTCGTTAGTTGTTACTACCGGCGAAATGTACCGATCACACGTCGTAGTAGAGCTGGAACTCGTACGGGTGCGGACGGAGGTTGACCGGAGCGATTTCCTGCTCGCGCTTGAGCGAGATCCAGGTCTCGATGAGGTCGGTCGTGAAGACGCCGCCCTCGGTGAGGTACTCGTGGTCGGCCTCGAGGCGGTCGATCACGGCGTCGAGCGACGTCGGAGCCTGAGGAATGTTCTTGGCCTCCTCGGGCGGCAACTCGTAGAGGTCCTTGTCGACCGGAGCCTGCGGCTCGATCTTGTTCTTGATTCCGTCCAGGCCTGCCATCATCTGGGCTGCGAAGTTCAGGTACGGGTTGCCCGAGCTGTCCGGCGCGCGGAACTCGAGACGCTTGGCCTTCGGGTTGTTGCCGGTGATCGGAATACGCACTGCCGCAGAGCGGTTGCGCTGGCTGTAGACGAGGTTGATGGGGGCCTCGTAGCCCGGCACCAGACGGTGGTACGAGTTGATCGTCGGGTTGGTGAACGCCAACAGTGACGGTGCGTGGTGCAGGATGCCGCCGATGTAGTGGCGGGCCAGGTCCGACAGTCCGGCGTATCCGGCCTCGTCGTGGAAGAGTGGCTTGCCGTCCTTCCACAGCGACTGGTGGACGTGCATGCCCGAGCCGTTGTCACCGAAGAGTGGCTTCGGCATGAAGGTGGCGGACTTGCCTGCCTTCCACGCGGTGTTCTTGACGATGTACTTGAACAGCTGGAGGTCGTCGGCAGCGGCAAGTAGCGTGTTGAACTTGTAGTTGATCTCCTGCTGACCGCCGGTGCCGACCTCGTGGTGACCGCGCTCGAGCTCGAAGCCAGCGTTCTGCAGGTTCGTGGAGATCTCGTCGCGCAGATCTACGTAGTGGTCGTACGGTGCGACGGGGAAGTATCCACCCTTGGGGCGGACCTTGTAGCCGAGGTTGGGGCTGCCGTCTGCGTTGGCCTCGACACCGGTGTTCCAGGAACCCGAGATGGAGTCGAGTTCGTAGAACGCGCTGTTGATGCCGGAGTCGTAGCGGACCGAGTCGAAGATGTAGAACTCGGCCTCGGCGCCGAAGAATGCGGTGTCGGCGATGCCGGTGGACACCAAGTATTCCTCGGCCTTGCGAGCCACGTTGCGCGGGTCGCGGCTGTAGGACTCGCGAGTGAACGGATCGTGGACGAAGAAGTTGACGTTCAGAGTCTTCGCGGCGCGGAACGGGTCGACCTGAGCGGTCGTCACGTCAGGCAGGAGCATCATGTCCGACTCGTGAATGGACTGGAACCCGCGGACGGACGAACCGTCGAATGCAAGGCCGTCTTCGAAGACATCCTGCGTGAACGCAGACGCCGGGATCGAGAAGTGCTGCTGAATGCCGGGGAGATCCGTGAATCGGATATCCACGTACTCGATATTCTCGTCGGCGATGAACTTGATGACCTCTTCGGCCGTGGTGAAAGCCACGCTGTTACTCCTTTGTTGAGTCCGTCGACCTGCACGTTATGGACTTGGTGTTGCCCGCCAGTCAAGGCTGTGTTTCGCCCGTGTTACACGTCATGCGTTATGCACACAGCCGTCGAGCGATGGCATGTCCGATTCGCGATGCGATACGAATGTGCCGTGCTCTTCCGCACACACTACGGTGAGGACTTCGCGACGGGTGGATGTCGGCGCCTATCCTGGTGTCCATGGCACGCATGACAGGCTCCTGGTTGTCCGGACCGAACTCCGCACTGCCGGAGGACGGCACGGAGCAGAACTATCCCGGTGAGCGTCTCGGACTGCCGTCGAACGGTCCAGGCGCACTGTCCGGTCTCGGCCGTCGTACCGGTGCGCTGGTGGCCGACTGGTTGATGTCGATGGGTATTTCGGCATTGATAGTCAACGTGACTGGAATCCAACAGTCGATGTCCACCATCACGTTGCTCGTGTGGTTCGTTCTCGGCGTCGGAACCGTCACCGTCTTTTCGTTCACACCGGGGCAATTGATCGCCGGAATCCAGGTCGCGCGGGTCGACGCCCAGGCGCGAGTCGGCTTCGTCCGGGCGCTCGTGCGCACGTTCTTTCTCTTGTTCGTCGTGCCGGCCGTGATCTCGGACCAGGATGGCCGCGGGATGCACGACCGGGCGACGGGTACCGCGATGGTGCGCGGACGCTGACTCGCGCTCCGCTCGTCGGTCCGTGATCGTTCAGCGACGCCTGATGGTGCGCTGAACGCCCTTCATCTTCGCTCCGCCGGGGATCGGTCCCTTCGGCATTGCCGGACCGCCCTTTGTTCCCAGTGCGGCCAGGCGGGATTCGATGGTGTCCATCCGTTTGGTGTCGATGTTGTTCGGCAGCTTGGTCAGGTACTTCTGCAGACCGGACAGCGGAATCTGGTTGTCACCGTTTCCGATCACGATGTCGTAGATCGGGGTGTCGCCGACGAGCCTGGCGGTCTTCTTCTTCTCCTGTGCGAGAAGAGCCTTCACCCGCTGAGGTGCGCCCTCGGCGATGAGGATCACGCCGGGCTTGCCGATGACGCGATGAACCGCGTCGAGCTGGGTGGTCCCGGCGACGGCATTGCTGACTCGCCAGGATCCCCGCAAGTTGTCCAGCGCCCAGGCAGCAGCGCCGGCCTGACCGTCGGCCTTCTTGTACACCGACTTCTGCACTCGGCGTCCGAAGATGATGAATGCGACGAGCACGCCGACCAGTAGGCCGAAGGGCAACACGAACCACTCGACGCCGAAGATCAAACCGATCAGGAACGCGACGAGCGTGATCCCGACGATGGCACCGATCATCAGCGGCAGAAGCAGCTTGTCTTCTTTTCGCTGCATCTGGAACGCCTGCCACAGTTGTCCGCGACGTTCCTTGGATGCCTTCTTACGCGCAGCCTTCGCTGCTGCTTTTGCCTCTTTGCTGGGCTTGCCTGCTTTGCCCGCTTTACTGCCGTTCGCCATGCTTCACAGGATACGGCCCGTGTCGACCATGATCTGCACCGCGCCGGAAGTGGCTCAGCGAGCAGCCAACCGAGCCATCAGTGAACTGGCTTCCTGCGATGCTTCGCCGCCTTCGACCAGGTGGGCCATGCTCTCCGGCAATACACGTCCGTGATGCGCCATTGCCTGTGCGTACAGCCGACCGGCGCGGTAGGACGAACGGACCAACGGTCCGGCAAGCACGCCTGCAAAACCGATCTCGGTGGCGTAGTCGGAGTGCTCGACGAACTCCTCCGGCTTGACCCAGCGCTCGACCGGATGATGGCGAGGAGACGGTCGTAGGTACTGGGTGATGGTCAGGATGTCGCAGCCTGCCTCGTGCAGGTCGCGAATCGCTTCCTGAACCTCTTCCGGGGTCTCGCCCATTCCGAGAATGAGGTTGGACTTGGTGACGAGGCCGTCATCACGCGCAGCGGTGATGACATCCATCGATCGCTGGTAGCGGAACGCGGGTCGGATGCGCTTGAAGATTCGAGGAACCGTCTCGACGTTGTGCGCCAGCACCTCGGGCCGAGAGGAGAACACCTCGGCGAGCTGATCCGGCTTGGCGTTGAAGTCGGGGATCAGGAGCTCGACACCGGTACTTGGGTTGAGCCTCTTGATGTACCGCACGGTCTCGGCATAGAGCCACGCGCCGCCGTCTTCGAGGTCGTCGCGCGCGACGCCGGTGATCGTGGAGTAACGCAGGCCCATCGCCTGCACACTCTCTGCAACACGGCGGGGCTCGTCACGGTCGAGATCGTCGGGCTTACCCGTGTCGATCTGGCAGAAATCGCAGCGGCGGGTGCACTGCTCGCCGCCGATCAGGAAGGTCGCTTCGCGGTCTTCCCAGCATTCGTAAATGTTGGGGCAGCCGGCTTCCTCACACACCGTGTGCAAGCCTTCGCGCTTCACGAGACCCTTGAGCTCGGTGTATTCCGGGCCCATCTTTGCCTTGGTCTTGATCCAGCTGGGCTTGCGTTCGATCGGGGTCTCCGCGTTTCGGATCTCGAGGCGAAGTAGTTTGCGTCCGGGTGGTGCGAGCGCAGCGTCAGGGGGTGTTTTCGGGGCCACAGTCACGAATTCGATGCTACGCGCCGAACTTCGTCGTGGTGAACTGCGGGCTACTGGCTCCTTCTGCCACGGCCAGGCGTGCAACCGGGTGATCGACGACTCCGAGGCTGCCGTCGAGGGCAGCCTCGACGGCAGCCACGACAGCCGGAATCACGTCCGCGACCGTGACATTGCGATCGAGCTCGCTCGACAGTGAGGTAACCCCAGCGTCGGCTATCCCACACGGGACGATTGCATCGAATCCGGCCGTCGAAGAATTGCAGTTCAACGAGAAGCCGTGCAATGTCACTCCGCGCTGGACGCGGACTCCGATTGCGGCGATTTTGCGTTCGGGCACTGGCGCGCCGTTTTTCGTTCCGGCGGCGAGCCATACCCCCGACCTGCCGTCGATGCGACCGCAGTCGATACCGAGATCGGTGCAGACCGAGATCAACGCTTCCTCGATTCGGCGCACATAGCGCACCACGTCGATCGGTTGCGCCAGCTTCACGATGGGGTATCCGACGAGTTGGCCAGGACCGTGCCAGGTGATCTTGCCGCCGCGATCGACCTCGATGACCGGTGTTCCGTCCGTCGGACGGTCCTCGGGGGAGGTTCGACGTCCGGCGGTGTACACAGAAGGATGTTCGAGAAGCAAGAGTGTGTCTCGGCCTCTGCCGTCGGCGCGCATGTCGGCGAGCTCGCGCTGACGGTCCAAAGCCTCGAGGTAGTCGATCGAACCGATCTCCTGGACGTCGATCGGATCAGAACTCTCCCGAGCGGAGATTCCAGCAGTGTTCATAGGTGACGACGTTACGCCTGGAGCCGGCGCGGCTCGACCGACGTCAGTTCCCGACCGCCGCCCGCAGGGCTTCACCGACGGTGTGATGCGTGAACGCGTAGCCGGTGTCTTCCAAGACTTTGGGTATTGCCCGCGGCCCGGTCAGAATCGCTTCTTCGGCGAACTCGCCGATGGCCAACTGGAGAGCGAATCCAGGTATGACCCACGGTGCCGGACGGTGAATCGCACGTGCGAAGGCGCTGTTGAACTGTGCGTTGGTGACCGGGGCTGGGCCCACCATGTTCACCGGCCCACGCACGGCGTCGTTTTCCAACCCGTGGATGGTTGCGCCGATCTCGTCGTCGAGTGAGATCCACGGGAAGTACTGACGCCCACTCCCGAGGCGGCCTCCGAGAGCAAGTAGGTACAGCGGGCGCAGCTTGGCCATCATTCCGCCGCGACGAGAGAGCACGACGCCGCTGCGCAGCATAACCGTGCGGACTCCTGCGTCGCTCGCCGTCGTCGTCGCACCTTCCCAATCTCGGCACACCTCCGCGAGGAAACCAGTACCGACGCCGTCCGATTCGTCGACGACGCGATCACCGGTGTCGCCGTAGAAATTGACGCCGCTGGCATTGACGAGCGTCGGGACCTCGAACTTCACACATGCGTCGGCCAGTACCTCGGTTGGAGTGATGCGGCTGTCGCGAACCTGCTGCTTGTACGCACCCGACCATCGCTTGTCGCCGATGCCGACTCCGCACAAATTCACCACGGCATCGGCGGAGCGCAACGCTTTTTCGTCGACGCTGCCGTTCGGTGGATCCCATCGGAATTCGTCGGGGCCCGCGGGCGCACGACGAACGAGCCTCGATACCTCGTGGCCCTTGCTGCGCAACGACGCTACGAGCGAGGTACCGATCAACCCTGACGAACCTGCAATCACGACGCGCATGATGTGAGACGTCCCTCCTCGACAGTTTCGGGGCACCACCCGCAA